>JAEUTM010000297.1 GCA_016788025.1 Bacteroidia bacterium | reverse complement strand
ACCGTTTACGTAGTCAGCCTTTTTATACTCATGCGCGGCATCCTGAACGTCCGGAGATTTGTGTGGAATAAATCTGTTTGACTTTGAAGCAGCCAAACGGATATCTACCCTATAGTATTCGAAAACAAGTTTACGGGTGTCAATTTCTTTACGGTTGTAGAACCTTTCTCCTTCGGGAAGATACATAGGTTGAAGAATTCCACGAATCTCCTCGTCACCTGAGTCCCACTCGATTTCTTTCTCCCAATTTACATAAGGCTCCTGCAGATTATTATCACCAGTATACACAGGCCAGATCTGAAGAAATTCCTCCTGAGAAATACCAAAATCCTCTTCCTGCCCGCCAGCAATTAACAAGCGTCGCGCGATAGAATCCCTAACCCAGTATACAAACTGACGATATTCATTGTTTGAAATTTCAGAATCGTCGATATAGAATGCTTGAACTGAAACAACTTTAGATTTAGTTGTGTGCGCCATTGGGGCTTCCTCGTCGTCAGGACCCATATGGTAGCTTCCCATGGGGATAAATAAGGTACCGAAAGGATCGGGCTGATACCATTTTTCGCGGCCAACCACACCTACCAGTTCCCCGGTGCGTTTATTGCAACCTGCAACAATAGCCACGAATGAAGCTAATATCAATAGTTTTTTCATATCAGTTGTATTTGTTTATAACTGCAACTTCAACTAAAGTTACAAAGCTGTTTCTGTTTGTAGTTATTAACATTAATTGTTAGTTGTAAATGGCTTAAACGAAATTTTAGGCTAAAGGTTACACATTAATTAATCCAAATACCTTGGATTACTGTAGGTTGTTGTTTTCTTAACTTTCGGTGTATAACAAACTCCCAGGATCACTTCTACGGTTCCTTTCGAATATGTTTTCAATTTTGGTGTTGTAAGATCGTAAGAAAGACCTAATTTCCATCCGATTGAATTACCTGTACCAGTCTGACCTTGCACACCAGCCAAAATCGCAGCAGCGTCATCAATCCTATATGTACCGCCAACCCAGATCATATCGCTCCATAAGAAAGTTAAGTTCGCATCCAGTGAGCTTGAAGCCAGGTCATTTTTATACATCAGGTTCGGAATAATTTTGCTCCATTTAGTTGGTTGAAATGTGTATCCAGCCATAAAGTAGTAGTGAGCTTTTACTTTGTAACCAATCTCACCGTCTTTAATTTGTTGAGAGGGAATATGCAACATTGAACCGCCAATGTAAAATTTGCCAGGGATCTGATAAAATACACCGGCACCTACATCGTAAGTGAGTTTATTCAAAGAAGGATTATCATACAAGTAGCTAGTACCGTTAGCAGCTGTTCCACCTGATCCAGGGATACGAGGATCATTTTTCAGAGGCTCAGGAACGATCCAGTCAGAGCTAATTGACTTTTGAATAATACCGACATCTATACCGGCACCTAAGGTACCCTGACCAATTTTCTTATTGAAAGAACCCGCAATTCTAGCGTATGTGGTGGACATAGGCCCTATTTTATCACTAATAACACTGATACCTACGCCCAGAGGGGCTCCTTTTAAACGCATGTCAACAGACGCAGCAATATCGGTTGGAGACCCCTCAAAGCCCAACCATTGATTACGATACTGAATAACACCGCAAACAGCGCCGCTTGTACCAGCATAACCTGGATTATAGATCAACTTGTTGTACATGAATTGGGTGAACTGTGGGTCTTGTTGTGCAACTGCAACCCCAGTAAAACCAGCCATTGCAAGGGCAATTTTGGTGAAAAGTTTTTTCATACTTTGTGTTTAAAAGAATAACTTAAGTACATCTTCTATATGTACATAGGGTGCTAAATTAGTTAAAGAATTTTAAAAAACAAATATTCTCTATTTTTTTTATGCGAGTATAGTTTAAACTATCTAATATACAGTTATTTAGCTTGACGGTTTACCCCCAAAAAAACTGTTAAAGGCTGTACAATTTTTAGTTGTTTTTATCAACTAATTTAAGCCATCATTTCGGCAATATTAAATTTGTTAAAAATGTTATTTAGTGATCAAAGCACTTATTCCACAAATTTTGTTGACTTAATTTTCAGGATTCTAACTCAATTTAAAATAATTGTTGTATATTTGCAGCCCGAATTAATTAATATAATACGTAATGAAAAAAGAAATTCACCCGGAAAATTACAGATTGTGTGTGTTTAAAGACATGAGCAACGGATATACTTTCTTAACAAGGTCTTGTGCTGAAACAAAAGAAACATTAAAATGGGAAGACGGTAATGAGTATCCGTTGGTGAAATTAGATATTTCTATGACTTCGCACCCCTTCTATACTGGTAAACAGGTGTTAGTGGATACTGCTGGTCGCGTTGACAAGTTCAGAACACGTTACCAAAAGAAAAAGTAATTTTTATTTACACGTTCTTATGAAACCCCGCCAACAGCGGGGTTTTTTATTTACCAATACAAAACTTTGTAAAAATATTTTCAAGGAGATCTTCGTGCGTGACGTCTCCCGTGATATTTCCAAGCTCCTCAAGCGCATACCGAATATCCAGCGCCAGCAGGTCTCCGGCTATATTTTCATCCAGCGCCCGTGCTACATTTTTCAGCGCACTGGCGGCATTTCTAAGCGAGTTTGCATGTCTTGCATTAGTCACAATAGTATCTGTAGCGTCAACCGTTCTCGTATCAAACAGAGCAAGTAAGCGTGATTTCAAAACATCTATATTTTTCTGTTCTTTGGCGGAAATAAAAATCACCTCAGGGAAATCAGAAAACTCTTCCTGCAGGTCTTTGTAATTTTCAACGTCCATCTTATTGGCTACAATGATCAACTGCGAGTTCCCAATATGTTCTGCAAGAGTTTCGATTTCCATTTTCAAATCGCCGCTGCTCAATGTATGTGAATCAAAAAGATAAATTACAATCGCGGATTTTTTAATGGTTTCAAGTGCTTTGTTCACGCCAATCTGTTCTATCACATCTGTTGTGGTTCTTAAACCCGCAGTATCAATAAATCTGAAAAGAACACCATCAATAATTAGTTCGTCTTCAATCGTGTCGCGTGTGGTTCCGGGGATGTCGCTTACAATAGCCCGGTCATCTTCAAGCAAAACATTAAGTAAGGTTGATTTTCCTGCGTTGGGTTTCCCAACAATTGCAACAGGAATTCCATTTTTTATCACATTACCTAGCTCAAAACTTGCAATTAGTTTTTCAAGAATCTGGATGATGGTAATTATCAAATTTTTAAGTGCGCTCCGGTCGGCAAACTCCACATCTTCTTCACTGAAATCCAGTTCTAATTCGATGAGAGACGCAAAGTTGATAAGATTCTCACGAAGC
>JAEUTM010000288.1 GCA_016788025.1 Bacteroidia bacterium | reverse complement strand
TCTTTTGTAGGGAAATAAAAAAAGCAGACCGGTAAGATCTGCTTCTCGTTTACGTTTTATCGTTAGGTGTTAGATACGGGTAACGTTTACAGCACTAAGACCTTTTTTGCCATTTTCGGTATCAAATGTTACTTCGTCGTTTTCGCGGATTTCATGAACTAATCCGGTTGCGTGAACAAATACCTCTTGTCCATTTTCGCTTTTAATAAATCCGAAACCTCTAGCTTCGTTAAAAAATTTTACTGTTCCTTTATTCATTTTGTTTTATTTATTTGCTTATCAGAATAACAAGCTGTTTTTTTGATGTATTCTTTTTATTTAAGCAATGCTTACATTGACAGCATTAAGTCCTTTTTTACCATTTTGTGTGTCATATGTAACTTCATCATTCTCGCGAATGTCTTCATTCAATCCAGTTACGTGCACGAAAATATCTTCTCCGTTTTCGTTTGAAATAAATCCGAAGCCCTTGGCATCGTTAAAAAATTTTACTATTCCTTTGTTCATGTTGTTTGTTTTTTGCTCCAGTATTTGGAAGCGGTTAATAATTAATTATCCATGCACGACATTGCGCCTGGAGTCTTTGATAAAAAATGTTTAAATAATTGGAGTGTAATTTGACGTACAGTCTGATTGAGATAACAATCTTCTATTGAAGGACACAAATATAATACAATTTTTCGTCATTCCATTATTGTCGTACCCAAACGGCAAATACTTTGCAGGAAACTGTAATGAAGTCCAGCTTTCACAGCACTTAAATATCTTTTATTCTGCTAGTTTACAGTGTTTTATAAGTGTTACAGGAGATTTTAACAAAAAATAATGTATTTTACTGAACAGTGTTCATTATATTTGCACTGTTAATTATTTCTATATGGGAATCACGGAAAGAAAAGAAAGAGAAAAGGAAGAAATGCGTAAGAAAATCATCGACGTAGCGTTCGATATGTTTCTTGAGGACGGTTTTGAAGGTACATCACTGCGTGAGATTGCAAAACGAATTGAATATAGTCCCGCGACAATCTACTTATATTATAAAGACAAAGATGCTTTGTTCTTTGATATACAGAAAAAGTGTTTTTTAAAATTGGTTGCTGCCTATAACGATGCTGGTGTGCCAACTATTAAAAACCCTTTTGAACGACTTCGCGCAATGGGCCGTGTCTATTTGAAATTCAACATGAAAAATCCACAATGTTTTAATCTTATGTTCCTTCACAATTCACCTATGGCGGAATTTAAGAAGGAAGATAGAATGGATAAACATGGTAATGCTGTGGGATTCTTAAAAGATACCATTGCCGAATGCCTGGAAAAGAAAATGATTAAAGGAACTGATCCCTTGGAACTACGCCTCGAGGTTTGGGCAATCACTCATGGCCTTTGTACTCTTTATGTAAACAAAAGTTACGAAGTCGCTGGACTTACCAGAACGCAAGCGGAAGAACATATGAAAAATGCCTGGGAAAATTATTTAGCCAGGATCAAAGCATAAAAAATTTTATCCTTTTACTAAACACTGTTCAGTATATAAACAATGTAAATAAATCGAAAGACAAATGAAATCACAAATTCACAAGGGATTTAAGCTAAGAGCTAAATCCTCTGGTAAAACAATTTTTCCACTGGCATTGATAGTGTTATTTGCTGTTTCATGCAAAAAGAAAATTAAAGAACCTGATGTAGTAGAGAGATTTTGCATCGAATCGTCTAAGACTCATGGAACTTACGATATAAATGTTGCGCTACCAGATGGTTATAATAACCAACATAAAAAGTATGGTACGGTATATGTGCTGGATTGTAAAGACAACTTCAATATTGTAGCTTATCAGTGCAAAGAACTAAGTAAAAAGTACGCTAAGGAGAATACGCTTGTGGTTGGTATTGGCTATGGTAATGATCGTTCTTTTGATTACACTCCAACGAAGGCAGATCAGGGAGGTGGCGGCGCCGGACAATTCTTACAGTTTATTCAAAAGGAGTTGATCCCGCGATTGGAAAACGATTATGGCGCTGATACAACGCGGGAAAGTCGTGTAATACTAGGGCACTCGTTCGGAGGCTTGTTTGGAACCTATGCTTTCTCAAAAGCTAATAAAGTGTTTGGTAATTACATCCTGTTAAGTCCTTCTATTTGGTATGACAATGAAGTTGTTCTCGAATATGAATCTGAAAATAGGTCTTATATCAAGAACGACCCTGGTATTGTATTTCTTGGCATCGGACAACTAGAGAACAGTGGACGTATGCAAGCTCCCTTCGAAGCTTTGTACCGGATCCTGGATCAGACTTATCCGAACGTTAAACTCATGAAACACTCGGTGCCTGAGATGGAGCATGTAGGATCAAGAAACCAAAACATCGTTAAGGGTCTGGATTTTTACTTCCAGAATAAATAATCAACAATAATATGAAAATGAAAACTAACCGATTGTATATAGTCTTTTTGATGCTTGGCACAGTCTATTCCTACTCGCAGAAAGATACATCCGATTCACTCAAACATACTCGTAACATTAGCATAGAACCAGGTATTGGGATTTCACCGATGCCGATTGTGGATATGAGTATTAGCAATATTATTCAATGGTCTGTAAAGAAAGGAGTTGATCTTTTGTCCTACACTTCCTGGAAAGAGAATAATATATTCCTCCGTGATTTTAACTACATTAAAGGAAGTAACAATCACAGCATCTCTCAAAAGTTCGGAGCGGCAATTTCTTTAAAGACAAAACGCAGTAGCCATTCGATTGCATGACTTGGCGGGGTAAAGTACATCACGGATCGCGAGACGCTTAACAACCCAAAAGTCGATAAGGTTGAAGTCAACATAAAGTCCTGGAGTCCTGATATAGGATTTATGTACAAGCTTGCATTAGGAACGAAAAAGTATTTCTTCAGCACCAGAATATATGTTCCCTTATATCCTTACCCGATTAAGACCACTGATTTTACCGCCATTGATGCAACGTTCTCTAACATCTCGATAGAGGCTGGAATCGGAATTCGTTTTAACA
>JAEUTM010000213.1 GCA_016788025.1 Bacteroidia bacterium | reverse complement strand
CAGGAACAGTTCCAGGGATGCCTTCCGGATTTGATCCAAATCCGCCCTACGGAACCATGTGTAGCGGAATCAGTTCTGATAAGGATGGGAATATTTGGTTCTCCCAGGCCAGGATTAAAGAATATTTAAGTGTTATAAAGCGAAACGGCCAGCTGGAGACATATTCCTTTGATCAAAGCAGAGGTTATAGCCGCAAGACGTTTGTAGATAAAAATAATTACGTTTGGGTTTTACATGAAGACGGTGGCGGCATAACAGTGCTAAATCACAGTAATTTTAAGAAAGCCGATTACAAGGTACTCACAAACAATCCGGGTGAGGGCAATCTTCAGTCTAAAGAAGTATTTTCGATTGCCGAAGATAAAGACGGAAAGATATGGGTTGGAACCGCAGAAGGCATAAGTGTTTTTTATAATTCTGCCGCTATTTTTGGAACAGGGAATTTCGATGCCCAACCTATTAAAATTGTGCAGGATGGAAACGTAGAACTTTTGCTCAGTAAAGAGGCAGTATCTGCTATAGTTGTAGACGGAGCCAACAATAAATGGGTAGGCACAATGCAGGGAGGGGTATATTGTTTTAGCCCGGATGGATTAAAACAATTGCATCATTTCACCAAAGAAAACAGCCCTCTTTATTCTAACACTGTTTTAGATCTGGCCTACGACGAAGTTACGGGAGATGTATTTATTGCAAGTGATGCAGGAGTGCAATCTTACAGGGGAATTATTGTTGTGGGTGAAGAAAAATACTCTGACGTGTATGCATACCCAAATCCCGTGAAACCGAATTACCCGGGTTCGGTCCTTATTAGAGGACTTATGGATAATTCCATTGTAAAAATTACCGACGAAAGTGGTAACATGGTTTGGGAAACCAAATCAACGGGTGGCCAGATTGAATGGCCATTACAAACATTCGCTGCTGCGAGAGTTACATCTGGAGTTTATGTTGTGTATGCCAGTACAACGAACGGCGAATTTAAAGCGGCCACCAAAATCCTTGTGATTAACTGATGCGAATTTCAGACAAGGCCATTGTTTTGCAGAATATTAAACACGGGGACAAAAAACACATCCTTAAATTATTTACAAAACAACACGGAACGTTAATTGTTGCAGCACGGTCTGGTAGTGCAAATTCGAAAGTAAAACCAGGAGCCCTTTTACCACTTAATCTTGTTGAAATAGAACTTACTCTCCGGCAAAACAAGGAGGTGCACGCCTTGTCAGGAATTTCATGCTATTATGTAAGTGCCGGCAGCCCCGGATCAATCAGCAAATTGTCCATCGCACAGTTTATGAATGAAGTGCTTATAAAGTGTTTGAGAGAACAGCCGGCCAACGGGCATTTATACGAGTTTGTTGAAACATGTATAAAATTTCTTCATGAAAGCGAATCAGATTTCATGAACCTTCACCTCTATTTTCTCCACGAGCTCACTAAATATCTTGGATTTGAGCCTCAGAATAATTTCAGTCCGCAAAGACCTTTTTTCGATTGCCGCGAGGGGCGGTTCTCAGAAATAAGCCTGAGTATCCCCTTAGGCCTGCATAAAGAAGAATCCTTGCTTTTTTTTGAGTTTATAGGTTCCAATAAACTTAAGGCGGCACTGTCTAACACACAAAGACAAATGATCCTTGAGGCCTATCTTGCCTATTATAAGCTTCATGTTCCGGGCTTCAATGACCTGAAAAGTCTGGAAGTTTTGCGGGAAGTGCTCCGATAGGATTAATAAAAGCAAAAAAAAGCCGCCCGGTAAACCAGGCGGCTGTAAAATCGATGAGAACTATTGTTATTTGTGTGTTTTTTCGCTGCTAACAGTAAGCTTTTTGCGGCCTCTAGCACGACGAGCCGCCAATACGCGACGTCCGTTTGCAGTTGCCATACGCTCTCTGAATCCATGTTTGTTTTTTCTCTTGCGTTGCGATGGTTGGAAGGTCCTTTTCATGATATATTCTGTTTAATATGTAATTCTAAAAATGGAGTGCAAATATATGGCTATTTTCGGGTTCCACAAACTTTATTTTAAAAAAAAGAGGCTTTTTAGTTCAAAATGTGGTAGTTATAGGGCCTAAAATTACAATTTAATGACAAGACTCAAGGATTAAACGCCTAATTTTGTGCTTTCTATGGCAAAACGCGACGAACCAAAACCGAACAGACCCCTCGCTAAAGATGAGTTACCAAAGTCCAAATTAACCTGGGCTAACCTCAAGAAATCCTTCAGGCTCTTCTCTTACCTGGGAACAGAAAAATGGAAATTTGTTCTTGGAATGGTTTTCCTGGCCGCAAGTGCAGGCGTTGGCCTCGTATTTCCTATGAAATCGGGTGAAATGCTGGGTTACATTGGTAGTGAAAGCCAATCGAAAGAGCTGGTGCGTGAACAACTCATGAGCATTGGTTTTGTACTGCTTATTATTCTCGTTGCTCAGGCTGCATTTTCTTTCGGTAGAGTTTACCTTTTTGCCCAGGTTACCGAGAATATTCTCAAGGCTGTGAGGAAAGATACCTTTCAAAAGCTTATCCAAATGCCTATGGGCTTCTTTTCAAAAAACCAGGTAAGCGAGCTTAGTAGCAGGATAGCCACCGATGTTAATGTTGTTTCGGAAGCCTTCACCGTGAACATCGCTGAGTTTATACGTCAGTCGGTGGTTGGGGTAGGTGGGTTAATTTTGATTGTTTCTACAACTAAATGGGTTATTGCAAAATGGTTCATTATTATCATTCCACCTCTTACCCTGGTTGCAATTTTATTTTCAAGAAAGATCAGAAAGTTCTCGAAGAAATACCAGGAAAAGATCACAGAATCAAACGTTGTGGTGGGGGAAGCATTTACCGGGATCACCAATGTAAAGACCTTCACTAATGAGCAATATGAGATTAGTAAATACGATAAGGTTACCTCTGAAGTCAGAGAGTTTGGTTTGAAGTACGGCATCTTTCGCGGTTTCTTCTTTTCCTTTGTAATGGTGTTTGTCTTCGGCTCTATATTCTTTATTCTCTGGCAAATGCTTTATGCGTTGAAAGTAGATAACAGCATAGAAGCAAAAGAATTCGGCACATTTATGATGCTCTCGTTATTTGTGGCGGGCTCACTTGGTGGTTTGCCTGAACAAATAGCTTCCATACAACGCGCGCTGGGAGCTACCGACAGGCTTTTTGAACTTATTGACGGACAAGTAGAAAATATTGATCTGTTCCAACAATCGACTCCTTCAAAGCATAGTGATGGAGAAATAGAATTCAAAAATGTATCTTTTAATTATCCATCACGCCCTGATTTCAATGTTTTAAAAGATGTCAGTTTTAAAGTTAAGTCGGGAGACACCGTGGCTCTGGTGGGTTCAAGCGGATCGGGCAAAACAACTATTGCCTCTCTCGTTTTAAGGTTCTATGATCCCACCTCGGGAAGTGTGATTATTGACGGTGTTGACACCCGTAGCATTTCGCTGACGGAATTAAGAAAACAAATTGCACTCGTTCCACAAGACGTGATTCTTTTTGCAGGCACAATAAGAGATAACATAGCATACGGGAAACCAAACGCCACGGATGCAGAAATAGAAGAAGCCGCACGAAAAGCAAACGCTTATGATTTTGTGAACTCCTTTCCTGACAAGTTTAACACACTCGTTGGTGAGCGCGGTATCCAATTATCCGGTGGCCAAAGACAGCGTATTGCAATAGCAAGAGCAGTGCTAAAGAATCCAAGCATTCTTATTCTCGATGAAGCCACCAGTAGCCTTGACAGCGAAAGCGAACGTCTCGTTCAGGAAGCTCTGGACAAATTAATGGTCGGAAGAACAAGCATCGTAATTGCCCACAGGTTGGCAACCATTCGTAGTGCTGATAAAATCGTCGTGCTTCAACACGGTACAGTTCAGGAAACAGGTACACACCAGGAACTCATCCAAAACGACCATGGACTTTATTATAAGCTCAGCAAGATGCAATTTGAGCTTATCTGATTCAATTTATTAATGGTATAAAAACAAAACAGGCAGCCTGTCGAACTGCCTGTTTCAAGTGGCGCCATTTTCCTAGCAAACACACTGTTTCGGGACGTATCCCTATGCTAAGAAATGAAAACGAAAAGGTGCCGGCAACCACAAAATCAATCGGTTAAATCACACTGAACCTTACCAACTAATACATCAGCTTTGATTAAAAGGTTGGGGAATGTCCTCAAAAATATTTCAGACCCTTATAAATATATGTAGACCAATAATATAGCTCGCGCGTGGAATACCCTAACCTATGTTATTTCTTCTTATTTTTATCAATCTAAAAGTCAAATTATGAGCACTTCAAAACCTAAAAAGAGTCTTTTTGTAAGAATACTTAAGTGGACCGGAATTTCATTGCTGCTAATCATACTATTATTAATAGCAGCGCCCTTTATTTTTAAGGACAAAATCGTTTCCATTGTAAAGGAACAAGCCAACGCCAACCTTAATGCAAAAGTGGATTTCGGAGATTTCGATTTAAGTCTTATTTCTTCGTTTCCGGATTTCAGATTTGAAATTGAAAAGGTAAGTGTTATTGGAATAGATGAATTTAACCAGGACACGCTGGCCTACATAGGAAAACTAAAAACAGATATCAACCTGAAAAGTGTTCTTAGTGGCGATCAATACCAGATAAACTCTATTGTAATTGATAAAGCCCGGATTATGGCTAAGGTGCTTAAGAGCGGTAAAGCTAACTGGGACATTGCCAAACCTTCGGCGGATACCACACAACAAGTTGCAACGCCCGAAGATACCTCGGCTACAAAGTTCGCTATGAAATTAAAAGAGTTTGTTATTTCCGAAGCCTACATCGTTTATGATGACCAGCAAGGAAACATGTACGCAAAACTCGAAAACTTTAATTACACATTGAAAGGAGACTTTACCCAGGACAATTTTATACTAAGCAACCTCCTTGACATTGCAAAAACTACCTACAAGATGGATGGCGTGAATTATCTTACTGATGTCCACACCAAATTAAAGGCCGACCTTGATATGGATATGCCTAAAATGAAATTTACATTTAAGGAAAATGAATTCAGTTTAAATGACCTTACGCTTGGCTTCGATGGGTATGTTTTGATGCCGGACACTAA
>JAEUTM010000212.1 GCA_016788025.1 Bacteroidia bacterium | reverse complement strand
TATATGAAACATTATAACAAGGGTCGTCCTTTTATTATCGCAGCACACAGTCAAGGCACCGATTATGGCGTTATGTTAATGAAAGAATTTTTCGACAAGGATACCTCACTGAATAAAAAACTGGTGGCTGCCTACCTGGTTGGAAGGCCCATTTACGATAGCACCTTTAAACATCTTAAAGTAATGGATTCCCCGGAACAAGTTGGTGGTTATGTTACCTGGAATTCGGTAGCGTATAAAACCAATACATTTTATGGAAACCCGGTAGGAAATATTGTTGGCGTGAATCCGCTCAGTTGGAAGCGCGACACAGCTTATGTGTCTAATAAGTTTAACAGGGGAGGATTGCCGGGAAATGCCAGGCGAATAGATCCCAATGTTGTCGACGCAAAACTTGCACCTTCAGGTTTCTTGTGGATTCATGCGCCCGAAGAGCATAAAGAAGATTACCCGGGTACCAATTGGTACTATTATCACAAATGCGATTACCTGTTCTTTTACATGAACATCCGCCAGAATGTAAAGCAGCGCATAGACGCATACTTTAGAACCAGATAAAAAAGTGATAGGGTTTGTAAACGGTAAATGCGTAATTTTAACCAAATAAACGCATGAGTGTACAGCTTTACAAACCACATCCCTGGCATGGGATCCCGATAGGAGACAACTCTCCGGAAGTTATTACCGCATATATTGAAATGGTTCCTGCAGATACCGTGAAGTATGAAATTGACAAACTTACGGGCTATCGGAAGGTTGACAGACCACAGAAATTCTCGAATTACGTTCCTGCTTTGTACGGCTTCGTGCCACAAACCTATTGTGCAGAGGAGGTAAGGGCCTATGCCGAAAAAATGTCGGGTAAAAAAGTGGACAAGGGCGATGGCGATCCGCTCGATATCTGCGTATTAACTGAACGACACATTACCAGCGGAGATATTATCCTCGAAGCAATTCCAATTGGGGGTTTTAGGATGATTGATAAAGGAGAAGCGGATGATAAAATCATTGCAGTGCTTAAACAGGATGAGGTTTACGGAAGTCTTAAAGATGTTTCCAATTGCCCTGAAACACTTATCAATCGTTTGAAACATTATTTCCTTACCTACAAAAACATGCCGGGGCAGGAAAATAAGGCGGTTGAGATTACACATGTGTATGGCCGCGAAGAAGCTCTGGAAGTGATCCGCAGAAGCATGAAGGATTATTCAGAGCATTTCAGGTCACATTTAAATATCGGTGTATAGATCTTGAAGGTTCATGAAGCAAGGTTCCATTGTTTTAAGTTTTCTTTTCTTAATGAATCAGCTTCAGGCCCAAGAACCTGTGCCTCCAAAACGTTTTGCATCATACGGCATCCAGTTTGGAACCCTCGGATGGGCCTCGTCTTTTGTGCAGCCAGACCAAGGATCCGTAGTCATGGCCCGAACCATGAATCGTGGTATAGCAAAGATGGATCAGAAAAGAAATGGAGCCCGTTATACTCTTTCGGCAAATGCAAGCCTTGGTGTTCATGCTTCTTTTTCAAGGCAGACCAATACAAAGGATCTGTTGAGCTTCGGTGTTGGATTATTTCTTAACCGAAGTTCCTATAGTTTTACGCTTCCATACACCATTGTGCAGAATGGGATTGCCTTAAAGAACTGGCACGAAAACAATACTTACCTGGCCGTTCTTCCATCGCTGCGTTACAGCTGGCTGAATGGTTCGGGAAATGATAAAAAATATCCAGGCTATACTTACTTTGGGATCGCAGCAGGGTTAAGCACTCTTCATACTAACTTTATGAAGACTGCAAACAAGGGGCTAAAAGAAGAGTACCTTGTTAATGGAAACGGTGTAAAAACCGAATACCTGGCCGCACGGAATACTGCTATAATGCTAGGGGCAGAAGTAGGGCAACGTTTTGCCGTGAAGAATGGTAAGAATAGTTTGGAACTTGGACTTACTTATTTCTGGTCTCCCGAAAACACTTACGTAAAGCACATGGATTTTTACAGCGGTGGATATCGGATCGGGGGCACGCGGGTGGATTTAAAAGGGTCTATGGTTACGCTCAGTTGTCGGTATTCCTTTAATCGTATTTTAAAAAAACACGCTCTTGATACGGCCGGAGATGTGCAGGAACTTCCTAAATTCCAGCTGATGAGTCTTAATGGAAGGGCAGTGGATGTTCAGCAAGTCATAACGGTTAACAATCCTCAGATAGATTTTTATATCTGGGATGATACACAACTCGACCGGGATTTTATTTCAATTTACCACAATACAGATCTTATTTTAAAAGGATATGAACTCACCAGGACAAAGAAAAAAATAACATTGGATTTAGTTCCAGGCGCAAATTATTTTACAATTCAGGCTGTGGATCTGGGAACTACACCGCCAGTGGTAACAGCGGTAAGAGTGTATAAAAATGAAATTCCGAAGAACAGACGCCTGGTTTCTGACTTTCAGAACAGTGCATCGTGGAAAATTATTTACAAGCCGGCTAAGCCATAATTTCCCGGGAATCAAGAAGCAAGGGTCAGGAACCAAGACTGACGGTCCAAAATTTACCTTGTTTCTAGTCTAATTCCTGTTCTTAATTCTTGCTTCAAAAGGACTATGAATTATTACTGCCTTCTATGTTCAACTGCCATTTCCAGGCGCTAGCCATCATGTCATCGAGAGAATATTTTGGCACCCAGTTCAGTTGTTCTTTGGCCCGTGTATTGTTTGCGTATACAGCCACAACGTCGCCGGCTCTTCTGCCACCAATCGTATATTTTAATTTTGTGCCACTTACTTTTTCAAAAGATGCAATTGCTTCAAGCACACTAACTCCATTTCCTGTCCCAAGGTTAAATAGCTGACACTGCTCCAATCCTTTTTTCTGGATTAGATTTTGAAGTGCTTTAACGTGTGCGTCTGCAATATCACTCACATGGATGTAATCCCTTATGCACGAACCGTCGCGCGTTGGATAATCATTTCCAAAAACAACCAGGGAGTTTTTTCCTACAGCAGTTTGAGTGATGATAGGAACCAGGTTGTTTGGCCGGTTCAATGGAAACTCTCCGATCTTACCACTGATGTGTGCACCCACAGGATTAAAGTAACGTAGTAAGGTAGCCCGGAAGGAAGGATTGGCTTTACAAAAAAAGGCAATCATTTCTTCACCCATTTGTTTAGTATGCGCATATGGACTCTCCGCTTTCGCCAAAGGCGTTTTTTCGGTAACGGGTAAAGCATCAGCATTACCATAAACCGAGCATGAAGATGAAAAAATGAAATTTTGAATCCCTTTGATTTTACAGAACTCTAAGATATTAATAAGAGAAGTGTTATTGTTGTGATAATAGAGTAAAGGGTCGGCCACGGATTCCGGAACCGATTTATAGGCAGCAAAATGTATAATGCCCACTACATTTTCCAGGCTTCCCAGTTTTTTTTCTAATAATTGTTTATCACACAAATCAAGCTCTATTGTTTCAAAGGATCTGGAACAGATTTGTTTTATTTTTTCGTATGCTGCAGAAGAAGAGTTGGAAAAATTGTCGACCGATATAACGTTCAGGTCTGTATTGTTCAATAACTCGATAATTGTGTGGGAGCCAATGTATCCGGCTCCCCCGGTAACAATGATACTTTGCATAGACACTAAAGGTAGATAAAATTTTGAGAGTCGGGGAGCCAAGACAGTAGAATTATAACTTACTACATTCAATAAAAATCCAGTCTTCTGCAGGATTTTCGCTTCCAACAAGACAGCCGTCTTTTGTGTACATCACGATATCATGAAATCCCGCATCGTGTAGTTGTTTTTTAAGGTATTTTATGGAAGTATAAAAGGTCAATAGGCCGTAATTGTGAGCGGAGTCGTTGATTATTGCATACTCTTCGGTAATGGTTTCCAGTTTTCGGGTTTTTAAATTCTTTGGTAAAAACGGAAGGAGTTTTAAAAAGGTTTTCAAATTGATCAGAAAACTATTTTGTGTCGATAACCATGGCGGCTTTCCAAAACTGCTGTGATCTTTGTTGTGCGTTGAGAAAAAGAATGTTGTACCTGGTTTTAAGACACGCCATATCTCCTTAAGGCTTCTATTTCTGCCAGCAAGATCAATGTAGTCAATACCGTTAAATGAAAAATTTACAAGATCAAAACTATTATCAGGAAATGCAGACAGGTTGCGCACATCCATATGGCGAATATCAGTTGCCGGAAATCTCATCCGAAGTATTTTCACGAAGTTCTCTGAATAGTCAATGCCAGTATATGATTTGCAATGTTGGAAGAGATATGCAGTTGTTCTCCCCCCTCCAACGCCAATGTCCAGAATTTTCCCGGTTTTCAGAGTTTCGGACTTTCTTTCGAAAAAAGCCTTTTCAACGTGTAATAAATCCGTTAAACGTGAGTACCAGTTTACAACATCTTTTCTATTATATGTCTCCAGGTTTTTATCCATTACGAAAAGAGTTTCTTTAAAAGAATCAATATTGGTTTTTTATAAATAACACCGCTATATTCTTTCACTTTATGCGTTGTGAAATTTTCTTTAAACCGGTTGATATTAAGTAAAGATCTGTCACTCTGGCCTGGGTACCATCCACCAAAATCATAATAAGAAACCCCCATATTTTTAAATTCGAGTATGTCCAGCCAGTGAAGTGCGCGATGAGCCCTGCCACTTTGAGAGGCTGATAAGTCCTGTTGTATCGAAAATGAATGAAGATTGGTAGCTCTTTGTTTAGTAACCCTGTAAAAATTAATGCAAAGTGGTTTATTGTCTCGTTTGATAAATGAGACGGCCAGGATCTTTTCCGAGTTGTACGCCTCCAGGCGATACGCTTCTGCTTTCCGAATTTTTTTGATTTTGGCAAATTGATTGAACAGCTTTATATAGTAACGGAGTTCGGAGGCGCTTAAATCATAAATTACTTTGTGTTCATAGTTTTGATTATTCAGAAAAGAATTTATCTCAGATAGCGTACGATGATGGATGCCTTCTTTTATCTGGACGAGATCCTTTTGAAGGTCGATAAGCAGAGTATAAAATTCCTGTAATGCACCACTCGTGTTTTCCGACACCTGGATACAATAATTGATAGCGGAATTCAACTCGGGTTGCGCGCACAAAAAATTATCGTTAACGGAGAATATCCAGCGGTTGTAACGGATATGTTGAATGTCTCTCAGTTTCATTCCCTGCAAAGAGAATTATAGATGCCAGAATAAATTTTTATCGCCGTATTTGTGTCGAAGTAAGCCTTTGCCAGCGACCGGCAATTAGTTTTTCCTTTAAGATCAAGATAATTTCTACAAGCCCGTAGATACTCTTCTTTCGTAAAATCATTTATCAAAACGCCTCCTTGATGTTCTTTGAAATACAAGTCATTGTCACCTATGCCCGAATTTGTTATAATGGGAAGATTCATGGACCAACACTCAGCCATTTTTGTTGGGGATGAAGCGATTTTCGAATAAGCAGGTTTAATAAAAAATATGGAAGCTTTTGCTGCAACAAGATAGGAGGGTATCTCTTTATAAGAAGCACTTGCACTAATAATTGTTTTTAGCTGTTCGCTACTGTAGCCCACCAGGATTTTTTCAAGTTCTTCCCGATCTTTAGTAACAATAATTAATTTTATTTCCGGGATAATTTCTTTCCAGCAAAGCACGCAGTCAATCATTTCCCTGGTATAATACCAGGTACCTACAGATCCTGTATAGACAACGAGGTGATCGTTTTCTGAGAGACCCTCAATTTTTCTTTTTTCTGTAATCTCCGGGTCAAACAATGCAGTGTTTGTACAACAGGGAATGATACTCGTTTTTTTTGTGATTTCTTCTCCTGGCATTTGCCTGTTCAATTCTTTTAATGCTGCATGCGTAAGAGAGACAATAGCGTCGGCGCCCAACAAAAAGTCTTTTTCTTTGCGTTTAAAATAATTATAGAACCATTTGTGAACAGAATTGTTTAACTGCCAGATTCCCCCGTCAATACGTTCGTCGGCCCAGAACCCACGCATGTCAAAGATAAACGGGAGCTTGTGGCGCTTTTTTATGTGAAGACCAATTAAGGCGGCCAGATAACTCCGGCAGTGCACCAAGGAAATCTCCTTTTCCTGGAGCGTTTTTCTTGCCAACCTGTAAAGTTTTCTCACATAGTTTAACCTGGACAAGGCTCCGCCCTCTTCGTTATAAT
>JAEUTM010000184.1 GCA_016788025.1 Bacteroidia bacterium | reverse complement strand
ACTATATCATCTATAAAACAAATGGCACGTCTTTTCATAAAATTGCCTGGAATATCGATCTGGTAAACAATCACCCTGAGAAAGTAACTGGCAAGAACATTTTTATGGGGTCTTCGCTCGTGCAAGAAGGAGTGAGCGATTCTCTTCTTTCTGAAAGCGGTATCCCATCACTCAATTGCGCAACCAATGGTAATGGCAATGAAATGGTTTTATATTTTTTGAAACGTTTGCTTCCGCTTAAACCTAATGCCATTTATCTTCAACTTTATAAGACAGACAAAACAGGTCTGCACAACTTAACGCCCATGATCCTGACACCTTTCGAACTTCTGCTGGAAGGTCAGTCTATTAATTTTCTCTTTATTCAATATGTTTTTAAGCGACCGTATTATATCGTAGATTATCTGATCTGGAAGTTAGTTGGAGCTGAAAAGGTTCAGGTAAAGCAGCGAGACTACGGCCAGGTAAGCCGCGACAGCTCTTTTTACACGCCTTCCAGTTTCGCGGCTATCGATACAAATGACATGAAAGACTATTTTAATTTTTTTCGTCCGGAGTTGGTCAACTATACTTTAGTTTCTGAAGAAGGAAAAGAAGGTTTTCAGTATGAATTGAAACGCCTGGCGAGGAGAATGTATTTTGACTTCAGGAATCTGGATTTTGTTTACAACGGAAAAACACAGACTAATTTTGTGTCTGAGGCTTTTGATCTGTGCGCAAAAAATAATGTGCCGGTAAAAAGGCTCTATATTCCTCTGCTGGCAGACGTTAAAATCAACAAAGATTTTGATGAGAGCTTCTACGTTCCAACCAAAAATAAAAACATACTTAGTTTGAAGAGTTTCACTTTCCTTGATTCGGTAATTTATTGGGGCGACAGAGCTCATTTAAGCAAGCAAGGGTCAATGTTATTCAGCCAGGAGCTGCTTCGGCAGCATCTCTTAAAATAAAAACCGTCCCGATGATTCGGAACGGCTCTGTTATGAAGGGGTTGCGGGCTTAATTGCCGCCAGCAGTCCCTGATCCAAGATGGTCTTTCATTTTCTCGTTTATAATCTCTTCTATCACATAGGCACTTTTTTCAAGTGCTTTTTTGTCTTTGTGGATAAATTCACAGGCACCTTCCAACAAAGGGTAAATGGATGTGAACATGTTTTGCATCTGTGACAACACAACTACTTTGGCGCTTGAATTCACTTTTCGGACCTGTTCTAAAACATGTAGCGCGTTGTAACCGTCATTAAGATAATAATCGGTAAGCACTACGGTTGTGTCCTGGCTAAAGTTCCTTGCAAAATCATCGTAGTTTGTGAAGGATTGCATATCGAATGTGAATCCTTTGGAAAGTGAGAGATTCTCAAGATAGTTTTTCAAATAACGACTTACGATCTTATTATAAAAGTCATTGTCTTCCATAATTACGATCTTATAATGTTGACGGGTTTCCATAACGAATGTTTTAGGTTAGTAATGTTTGAAGAAAGAACAAGGAGTTTTCTTCGCTCCCTGTTCTGTCTCGCCCCGAACATCCTGTTTGGTGGGATTCCCGGTTATTAGTGGGTCTCCACAACCAAATATCTGGAATTGCTCCAGAAACTGTCGGGATTGTTGATGGTTAATGTAACCATGTCTTCTCCCGACGGTGTCAGGGTGTAGGAATCAGCGGGGTGATTTGTTATGATCTTAGGATCATTTCCCTTGAGCACCAAGCTGGTATTTTCTTTTTGACTCAACTCGGTTAGTTTTGTTTTGTCTATTTTTTTACTCAGTGTTTTGGTACGTCCAATACCTGCCACACCTCCGGATTTTTCGACGATGTTTTTATCTCTGAGTTCCTTATATGTTCCGCTTGCAAAAT
>JAEUTM010000167.1 GCA_016788025.1 Bacteroidia bacterium | reverse complement strand
TATCGCTTTTTAACGATCGTATTTAATGATACATTTGACCCTTTATTTCATTTTATGCTAAAAAAACTCCCACTCTTTGCTCTTTTCTTAAGCCTGCAGCTTTACGCGCAGAACGAAAAACACTTCAAGAACCTAAGAATGCTCACACATGGTGGCGATAACGCAGAGGCCTACTTTAGCTTTGATGGGAAGTATGCCTCATTTCAAAGCAATAACAGCAAATGGGGACTCAGTTGTGACCAGATTTTTAACCTGGATATTGAGAAGGCAGCGGCCGATTCCGCATACAGACCCCCTATGATTAGCACGGGCAAAGGACGCACAACGTGCAGCTATTTTTTAAAAGACAACAAACATATTTTATATGCGTCAACACACAAGGGTGGTGATTCTTGTCCGCCAGCACCGCACATCAAAGGAAAATACCTGTGGGCGGTTTACAAAACCTTCGACATTTATATTGCCGACCTGAAAGGTACCATTACAAAACAACTCACAAATACAGATGGCTATGATGCAGAAGCAACAGTGTCGCCAAAAGGAGATAAAATTGTATTTACAAGTGATCGCAGCGGGGACTTAGAGCTATGGACGATGGATGTCGATGGAAAGAATCAAAAACAGATTACAAACGGATTAGGTTATGATGGCGGCGCCTTTTTCTCTCCGGATGGAAAACGCCTTGTTTTCAGAGCCTCCCGTCCAACATCAGACGAAGAAGTTGCAGAATATAAAGAGCTATTGGCGCAGGGTCTTGTTGCTCCAACCAACATGGAAATTTACACCTGTAATATTGATGGCAGCGATTTAAAACAAGTAACAAAATTAGGAAAGGCAAATTGGGCGCCCTTCTTCCACCCCGATGGAAAGAAGATTGTATTTTCAAGCAATCACCACAGCAAAAAAGGTTATGACTTCCAGCTCTTCATGATAAACGAAGATGGAACCGGATTGGAACAACTCACCGATCAAAGTATGTTTAATGCTTTCCCGATGTTTTCACCCGATGGCAAAAAAATCATTTTCTCCTCCAACAGGAACAATGGCGGAACACGCGATACCAATTTATTTATTGCAGACTGGGTGGAATAAAAAAAGGCCATCCATCAGGATGACCTTCTTCTTCAAAAACAAGTGTTTTTAGAAATGGAAATTTAAGCGTAGCGAAGCAGAAGGACCAAAAATAGAATTACTATTATCTGTATCTAGTTGGAAAGCACCTTGTTTAGCACCTTCGATTGTCGTTTTGTCAACTACTTCACTAGGGGCATTTGCAGAGCCTGCTTGTCCCATAGATTCGTAAGTAGTTTTAGATTTACCTCCGGTTGAGAGCGCAAGTCCCCATCCGAACTCACCACCAAGACTGATCTTAGGAAGGATGAAGTATTCTACTCCAACAAATGCACGAACTCCGAAAGAGAATATCGCGCCATTCTTTCTTTCAGTTACCCTGGCGTTTACATTCGTACTGTTTGGAGATGTGATAATACCAGGAATCTGATTTTGGGTGAAAAACGTCAGGTTGTTACCCATGTTATCTGCGTTCTCTACGTACACTGGAAAGTTTGCGCCTGCAGTATCAGTGCTCAAAGCATTACCATAAGTATACTTGTCCTTTGATGAAGAAAAGTTAATACCTAGTTCTGCTCCATAATAACCTTGTAACCTTGTTTTACCTCTTCTTTTTTCCATACCAACGGCTAAGCCTATATTGGTTCTTGATTGTTTCCAGCTATTTTCCTTTAGTGGAGCTGCACTTGGATAACCAGTGGTAACATTAGGATCGGTTGGGTTAGCAACTTGCGGCGCCACAAAATAACGATCTGCTACCATGTTACGCTGAGTGTTAGAACCTAAACCAATTCTTAAACTTGCGCGGTAAGCAGTTTGGGCATCTACAAAGTACTTACCCGTGATGGTTTGATTGTAGTTTAAAAAATTAAATGTAGGCGCGTTGTTTGTAGTTGTTTTACCAAAGAAGTTTCCCATGTAATCAAGGAAGGGTGTGGCATCGATGCCAATAGCCCAGTCTTTTTCTTCTGGTAACATTTGTTCGCCTTTTTTTGAGGTCAGGTCCTGAGCGAATGCACTCGAAACACAACCTGCCAGCAGTAAAGTTGTAAGTTTTTTCATAGCTTTTCTGTTTTAGAGATTTATAAATTTTATAGTCTAAAAGTATCCAGCATTTTACTATGCTTTATGCCAACACTTGAGTGGTTCTCAACAGCCTTTGGTTAAGTTACTGATAAATAAACTGGTATAAAAATTTCTTTAAAGCATTTATTTATCTATATCAGGTAGTCTGAAACGGTTTAGCAGGTAAATGGTTTCCGGCAGGAGTGTTGTAACTTTCTGCACGCTATAACGTCATGGCACAATAAGATAAATTAGAACACGTTTTACTGACCAAAAAAAGACAGACCCACTATGAAACACTATTCACGAATGCACACTGTACTTCTGATCGCTCTAGTATCGATTGGCAGTTATTTAAAATCACAAGTTTATTCAGCAACCTGGGTAAAAGGTTCAGCTGTTTTAGATCAACTCAGCGTTTACGGTAATCCCGGCACCCCGGCCAATGCGAATACTCCTGGCGCCCGCGATGGTGCTGCGAGTTGGACTGACGCTTCCGGAAATTTCTGGCTAATGGGAGGCTTAGGGTTCGATTACAGCAATTCCTACGCTATCCTGAACGATCTTTGGAAATACAATCCGGCTACAAATCAATGGACGTTTATGAAAGGCGACTCTTTAGGAGGAGTGTTTGGAGTGTACGGTACACAAACTACTCCGGCAGCCACAAACAAACCAGGATCGAGGGGATATTCTACCACCTGGACCGATGCATCAGGAAATCTCTGGCTTTTTGGCGGGATCGGTTATGACGGTTCATTTGGTATAGGAGAGATGAACGACCTCTGGAAATATAATATTAGTACAAACCAGTGGACCTGGATGGGCGGAAGCAACGTTAATTCTGATGGCGGCACATACGGCACACAGGGAACAGGGTCAACATCAAATATTCCAGGAGCAAGATACAGCCTAAGTTCCTGGACAGATGCGTCAGGCAATTTCTGGCTGTTTGGCGGTACAGGCTACAGCGGTACAAATTATGGTGATCTTCAGGATTTATGGAAATATAATCCCTCAACGGGACAGTGGACCTGGGTTAAAGGCAGTGCAAACATTGATGTTAACGGTGTGTATGGGACTATGGGGACAGCAGCGAGTAGTAATTTGCCCGGAAGCCGCATTATGCCTAGTACCTGGTCAGATGCTTCGGGAGATCTCTGGATGTTCGGTGGGCAGGGTTACGATGCATCCTCGGGTTATGATTTATTAAATGATCTCTGGAAATACAATATCAGCACAAATCAATGGACCTGGATTAGTGGCAGTAATAGTGCAGCCCAGCCTGGAACGTACGGAACAATGAATGTTCCTTCAGCGTTAAATATTCCCGGTGCCCGTGGTGGAAGCGCAAATTGGGTGGACGCTTCAGGTAATTTTTATCTTTTCGGTGGCTTCGCTTATGACGCTATGTCCGGTAACGACAATATAAATGATCTTTGGAAATACTCTCCATCCACAAATCAATGGACCTGGTTAAAAGGGTCGAACCTGGTTGGACAAAACGGTGCCTATGGTATTCAAGGAGTTCCTTCCGTTAACAATCACCCTGGCGCAAGAAATGTTCCCACTTACTGGAGCGATGCGAATAGTAACCTCTGGCTTTTCGGTGGGGCAGGAATGGATTCGAGTTCGGTCTTAACAGGCGATTTAAATGATCTCTGGAAAATGGAAACCTGCGTCGCTCCAACAATTACAGCTTTACCTTCAACCACAAATGTTTGTGCCGGCAACAGCGTAACCATTACAGCTGGCGGTGCAAGCACTTACTCATGGAGTTCAGGTCAAACTACTTCTACAATAAATATGACGCCAACTGGATCTGTAAACGTGGTTTTAAGCGGTACAACATCAACAGGGTGTTCTAACTCCATGATTTACATGCAAACTGTTGCTCCTTCAACCACCATTGCTATTACAGCATCGAGCCCTACGGGATGTGCTTTAACTGCGATTACGGTGACCGCTTCAGGCGCGCCTAACTATTCATGGAGTACAGGTGCAACAGGTTCCGTAGCATCAATAAACTCGGGTCTTCCCGGCACATTTACAATTACCTCTTATCCAGTAGGTAACACAGGTTGTGTTACACAAGGCACAACTACCCTTCAGTTCTATCCTAATCCAACCGTGACAGCTGTAAGTTCTAAAACACTAATTTGTAAGGGTGCTTCAGCCGTATTAACTGCAACCGGAGCGACTTCTTATACCTGGAATGTCACACCAGCTGTGATTAACCAAACGATAAGCGTTAATCCTAATACGATAACCACTTACAGCGTAACCGGAACTGATGCAAATGGATGTACTGGCAGTTACGCACTTGTACAAAATGTGCAGGATTGTACAGGATTTGAAGATCTTGTAAAACAATCACAAATCTCTTTGTACCCAAATCCGAGTGATGGCAGTTTTAAAATTTCAACAAACGATCTTCCTGAAAATTCAAAGCTGATCATCTTTAATTCCCTTGGTCAACAAGTATTGGTACAAACTCTAGAGAACGGTGAAAACACTGTTGAACTTAAATCTCAAAGCGGTATCTACATCTATAGGATCGTGAATTCGCAGCAGGAGCTCAGAACCGGAAAGATCGTGATCAAATAAACAAAGCTCTGTTGACTCTTTAGGAAGCGTCATTCCCTTTAACGGTTGATTTTTTATACATTCGTATAAATAATCAACCGTTAATTTTTTATGGGGAGACATTTATTAAGCAAGTTTATACTCAGCGCAGCTGTTGTTATCAGCTCGTCAAAGGCATTTAAAGCGCAAAGCGATTTTACCTGGAAAAAAGGCCCTAATAGCATTAATCAATCAGGGATGTACGGATTAACGATGGGTGCAGGAAATGCAACCACTACTCCCGGTGGACGTGAAGGAATGGCTTTTTGGAAGGACGCTGCAGGAAACTTCTGGATCTTCGGCGGAACGGGTTATGATTTTATTGGCAATTTCGGTGCACTTGGTGATCTCTGGAAATACGACCCAACAACAAGTCAATGGACCTGGAAAAAAGGCGCGAATTCTATCACGACACAGGGAACTTATGGTACAATGGGTACGCCGGCAGCTGCAAATACTCCCGGCGCGCGCGATGGCGCAACAAGCTGGACTGACGCAAATGGAAACCTCTGGCTATTCGGTGGCTTTGGACATAACGGGACCTCAAGTATAGGAATGCTTAACGATCTCTGGAAATACAATGTCTCAACCGATGAGTGGACCTGGATTGGTGGCACAAATCAGTTTTACCAGGTATCGAGCTTTGGAACACAGGGAACTCCCGCTTCCACAAATATCCCGGCAGCTCGCCAGGGTGCCTCTTCATGGACCGACGCTTCCGGTAATCTATGGTTGTTTGGGGGGTATGGAAGCACTGGTCCCACAACTCTTAAATCTTTAAATGATTTGTGGAAGTATAACATTAGCACCAATGAATGGACCTGGATGAACGGAAGTATGCTTGGCGATCAAAACGGTACCTACGGTACTTTAGGCACCGGAGCTGCCATAAACACACCGGGCGCACGAAGCGACGCCTCAACCTGGATAGACGCAGCGGGTAACCTTTGGTTATTCGGCGGATCTGGTTGGGATGCAAGTACCACAACGGGAACAGGATTGCTGAACGATCTTTGGAGATACAAAACAGCAACAAACGAGTGGACCTGGGTAAAAGGCTCAAACCTTTTAAATCAAACAGGTGTTTATGGTACACAGGGTGTTGGTTCGTTGACAAATCTTCCGGGTTCAAGAACTCATGCAGCAACCTGGATAGACAATGCGGGAAACATGTGGTTAATGGGCGGATCAGGATACCCAGCCTCGGGTAGCGCAGCCGGAGGATTAAATGACTTGTGGAAATATAACATGACTGTTAATCAATGGACCTGGATGCAAGGTACTACATTGCTGGATATGAATGGCATTTATGGAACTCTTAATATCGGGGCTTTGACTAACCTTCCCGGAGCGCGCCGAAACTATGCAAACTGGATCGACGCCAATAACAACTTATGGCTTTTTGGAGGTTTCGGAAAGGCTGCTTCTGGTGGCTCAGGTAGTTTAAGTGATGTATGGAAATATACTAATTGCTCCATCAGTCCAATTACGTTAACGGTAACGAGCCAGGACTCCGTTATCTGCGCCGGTGAATCCACTACACTTACAGCCAGCGGCTCAAGCAATTACCAGTGGTTAAATGCTCCATTTCCCAGTTCAAGCGTTTTTGTGATTTCTCCTACTTCAAATATTACGTATACGGTTCGTACCATAGATGGTAACGGTTGTCGTTATGATGCTACCTTCACACAAACGGT
>JAEUTM010000143.1 GCA_016788025.1 Bacteroidia bacterium | reverse complement strand
CCTCGCTGGTTGGAATTCAAAACTTTGAAAGCATTACAGGAATGGGTATTAAAGGCGAGTGGAAAGCCGAAACCTATTACGTAGGAAATAGAAAATTAATGGTGGAGAGAGGAATCACTAATCCTGAAATTGACGAAACAGTAGAAAACTTACAAAAAGAAGGTAAAACTGTTGTTTTTTTCTCCTCCTCTAAAAATGTAATTGCGCTTATTGCAATTGCTGATAAAATAAAAAGTACATCAAAGAACGCGATTGCTACGCTAAAAGAAAGAGGAATCGAAGTATATATGCTTACCGGCGACAATAAACTTACGGCCGAATCGGTGGCGAAACAAGTTGGTATTACGCAATACAAGGCAGAAACTTTACCATCGGATAAGGCCAATTTTATCAAGCAGCTCCAGAAGGAAGGTAAGGTGGTGGCAATGGTGGGTGATGGCATAAACGATAGCCACGCGCTGGCACAGGCCGACCTGAGTGTTGCTATGGGGAAGGGTTCTGATATAGCAATTGATGTTGCCAAGATGACCCTGATAAGTTCGGATTTGCAATCCATTCCAAAAGCTTTGCAATTGTCAAAGAAGGTGGTGCAAGGTATTCGTCAGAATTTATTTTGGGCATTTATTTACAATATTATTGGTATTCCGGTTGCTGCCGGAATTTTATTCCCGATAAATGGCTTTCTGTTAAACCCTATGATAGCCGGCGCAGCAATGGCATTAAGTTCTATATCTGTGGTGGGGAACAGTCTTAGATTAAAATTCGCAAAACTATAAAACGATAAATTATGAAAAACTGGAAATTAAAAATGCTCACCCTGTTGTCAGCCATAGGTATTGGCTCGACAGGAATTGTAAATGCACAAAATAAAAACACTGTCACTGAAATATATAAGGTGTCGGGTAATTGCGGCACGTGCAAAAAAACAATCGAAGCAGCCGCAACAAAAAAAGCGACTAAAGCAAATTGGGACGAAAATAAAAAAGAACTACATGTAAGCTACGATTCAAAGAAAACAACGGGAGACGAAATCCTGAAGTCGGTTGCCTATGCCGGTTATGACAATGAAAAATATTATGCTCCCGAAACCGCTTATTCAAAGTTGCCCGAATGCTGCCAGTATGAGCGGTCGGCCAAGGCCTTAAAAAGTAACGCGAAACCCGGGAAAGAAGAGTTGTCTGTTGCGCAGAATTCAAAAACCGGCCTGGAACCGGTATACGCTTCTTACTTTTCGCTAAAAGATGCACTGATAAGAACCGATGCGACCTCAAGCGCGACAAGCGCAAAGGCACTACTTGCTGATCTAAATGCAGTGAATATGAACAGTCTTGAAAAAGAAGAGCATAATCTTTTTATGAAATATCTCTCAAGCCTGAAAGCGGATGCCAGCAAGATATCTGAAAACAAAAATATCGACCGGCAGCGGGAATATTTCACCTCCTTATCACAAGATATGTACGAACTGATGAAAGGCATCAAACCTGGCTATCCGGTTTATTTAGATCATTGTCCAATGTATAATGATGGAAAAGGGGCCAACTGGATTAGTAAAGAAACGGCGATCAAAAACCCGTATTATGGTTCTCAAATGATGACTTGCGGCAAAATTATTGAAACCCTGAAATGAGTTCAATGCGATCGACAATCACAATAATTTTCTTTTTAATGTTTGGGTGTACTACTTTCTTCGCACAGAAAAAAGTAAGATACGATCTGTACGTGCGTGACACCACCGTGAATTTTGCGGGCAAAGAAAAGTTCGCTTACTCGGTGAATGGCCAGATACCAATGCCTGAGCTTCACTTCACGGAGAGAGACACAGCAGAAATTTATGTCCACAATGAACTCAATACTGAGACATCCATTCACTGGCACGGTTTAATATTGCCAAACGAGCAAGATGGTGTACCATACCTCACAACAGCACCTATTAAAGCAAAAACTACCCACCTGTACAAATTTCCGATTGTACAGAATGGAACTTATTGGTACCATTCGCACACAAAGCTCCAGGAGCAAAACGGCATGTATGGTGCGTTTATTATTCATAAGCGGGAAACGGAACCCATGAAAGAATACACTCTGATCTTGAGCGACTGGACAAACATGAAACCCTTTGAAGTTCACAGGCGCCTGCACATGGCGAATGACTGGAGTGCAATAAAAAAGGCAAAGATTCAAAAGGGAGCAGTTCAGAGCTACGGTGACGCAATAGCCGAAGGGCGCTTCAAAACCAAAATTACCAATGAATGGAAGCGGATGCTTGCCATGGACGTGAGCGATGTGTACTATGATAAATTCTTGGCAAATGGTAAGCCAGAAGCAGAAGCTCCCGATTTTAAGAAGGGTGAAAAAATCAGATTAAGAATTATCAATGGTAGCTCTTCTACCTATTTTTGGTTAAACTATGCGGGTGGAAAAATGGAGGTTGCAGCGAGCGACGGCATGGATGTTGTGCCTGTGCCGGTTGACAGAATGATTATAGCCGTTGCTGAAACGTATGATGTGTTTCTGACAATACCGGAGGATAGCGTGGCTTATGAATTTACCGCAACTTCTGAAGATAGAATTCGTCATGCGTCGTTGTGGTTGGGAAAAGGTGTCAGGCAATTGGCCTCGCCCTTGCTATCCTTAAAATACTTCGATGGAATGAAGATGATGAACGATATGATGCGTATGGATGGAAACCTTGACGACATGGGAATGAACATGAGTCTGCAACAGATGGATATGAATGTTGTGATGTACCCGGAAATAACGGGTGAAAAGGGAAAATCATCCAATAATGATACTGCCAACAACCGCTATAACAGCAATGCATTATCCGATATTGTTACACTCAATTACGCTATGTTAAGATCCCCGGTTAAAACCACTTTGCCGGATGCTCCTACAAAAGTGCTTCACTTTACGTTGTCTGGTAACATGAACAGATATGTTTGGAGCCTCGACAATAAAACAGTATCGGAAACAGATAAGATTCTTATTAAGAAAGGAGAAAACGTGAAAATAGTTCTCTACAATAATTCCATGATGAGGCATCCGATGCATTTGCACGGGCATTTCTTCAGGATAAAAAATAGTTATGGCGATTATTCTCCTTTAAAAAACGTACTCGACATAATGCCAATGGAAACAGATACCATTGAGTTTGCAGCTACCGAGAGCGGGGATTGGTTCTTCCACTGCCATATTTTGTATCATATGATGAGTGGCATGGGACGCATCTTTAGTTACGAAAACTCTCCACCCAATCCTCAATTACCCAATCCCGAAAAAGCTATTAAAAAACTGTATGCAGACGATCGCGAATTTCACTTCATGATTCAGAACGATTTTGCAAGCAATGGTAACGACGGAGAAATGATGTATATGAACACCCGCTACAACCTTCAGGCTGAGTGGCGCTTAGGATATATGGGCGAACATGGCTATGAGGTAGAAACTCATTTTGGACGATATGTTGGCAGAATGCAATGGCTGTTTCCGTACGCAGGTTTCGATTATCGTTATCGCAGAATGGGAATAGATGAAGTTGAGAAAAACATTTTTGGCCAGGCGAATACAAAAGACGAAAGAAAGGCATTATGTATTGGTGTTCAATATACCTTACCGCTTTTGTTTATTGCTGACGGAAGAATTGATAGCGATGGGAAATTCCGACTGCAGCTCATGCGCGAAGATATTCCGCTTACAAAACGACTTCGCTTAAATGTTATGGGAAACAGTGATCTGGAATACATGGCCGGCCTGAAGTACGTACTGGATAAAACATTTTCCCTTTCTGCACATTACGATAGTGATATGGGCTTTGGGGCAGGCTTTACCTTCATGTATTAGTTCATCACAAGATTCGTGAAATAGCTGGACGGCATTTGCCGTCCTTTTTTTTTGCAGACACATAAGTAGCTCTTATCCTACATCAATAGCATTTCTTATCCTATGAAATTATTTAGGAAAGGAAACTACCACACCTTTGCGTAAAAAAACATGAAAACGATAGAAGTAATAATTATGAATGCTTTCGCCAGGGATAGTGGTGGTGGAAATCCAGCTGCAATTGTAACAAATGCAGACGGGCTAACCAATCCCGAGAAACAGGCCATTTCTAAAAAGCTTGGCCTTTCCGAAACAGCCTTTGTGTCGCACTCTTCGGTTGCCGATTACAAGCTTGAATTCTTTACCCCGACAAAACAAATTGCGCACTGCGGCCATGCAACCATTGCTGCGTTTTCTTATCTCCGCGAGAGTGGAGTGATTAAAAAAGATATCCTGACAAACGAAACAACAGATGGTTTAAGAGAAATCAGGTTTATTAACGGCAGAGCTTTTATGGAGCAGAAATCACCGGCTTTCTCGTACCCGTCGGACGCTGATGCAGAAACAATTCTTCGCAGTGTAAATATTAAATCAGATGATCTCCCGGTAGGAACGCGACCTGTAATTGTTAACACCGGCAATTCGTTTTTACTTATCGAAGTGAGAAGTGAGCGCGCGTTGATGCATGCAAAGCCGCACCTGGATCTTATCAGTAGGGTTTCTGAGGCCTATGGTTTGATCGGTTTTTATATGTTTTACCGTGATAGCAGCGGGTCCTCGCACGCTACCACACGCATGTTTGCTCCCCTTTATGGGATTGAAGAAGAGGCTGCAACTGTTATGGCAGCTGGTCCTTTGG
>JAEUTM010000124.1 GCA_016788025.1 Bacteroidia bacterium | reverse complement strand
CGTTTGAAGAGATCATAACCACAGATTTTGGAACGTTTCTGATAGAAAGTCACTCCTACCAAATATCATCCAATCAGGGGATAAATTCGTATGAAAGAGAACTACTCGTTTCGAAATTTGATGACAGCGGGAAAATGGAATGGATGAAGATCATCCCAAAATTTACTGCTAATGGCTTAAACGAATTTAATTACCTGGTAAAAAACCGGAAGATATATTTCTTTTATGCGGAACATCCGAAAAACCTTGAAAAGACAACTATTACGGATTATAATCCTAAAAAATACCAGCCAATAAAAAATTACAACGGCTCTTTCCTTGTGTGTACAAGTTTGGATGAGAAAGGTAGTCTTGAAAGAAAAGAAGTCTTCCGCAACAAAGGCTGGTGCTACGACCCAAGCGCTACCAACATTGTGTTAGACAATGGTAAAACTCTCCTATTACGAATGATCAATGACGAAAGCGAACGCTACGACAAAATATCGCTAGGTAATTAGTCTCGATTACAACCTCTGAAATTCAAATTTAGGCGAACCCTTAAGGCCCGAACTGTTATAAAAATCCAAGAAGTGTAGTTTGTAATAAAAGCCTTTGCTGTCCTGGATAATATAACACATGTTTAAATTCACACTGTAGAGGTTTTTCTCAAGGTTGAATGACTTCCAGTCGTAACCTATACCGTTTCTATCGTTTACAAATGTTTTTCCCGCCGTATCCTTTTTTGTCATTTTGTAAAACGGGATGCCACTAAATCTCGCTATTCTGGTCTTGTACGAATTGCTCAAAACACCTGTAACCTGGTAGTATTGCAGAGGTTCAAGAAATAAATGCGTGTAATTTGTAAAACAGAGGTCATAGCTGCTTTTATCAGGTTCAACAGTGTTTATCTGCATGCGCGAAGCGAAAGAATAAGCTACAAAATTTTTCTGGGCGTTTTTTAAAACACTTCCCTGATAAGTTTCTGTTCCGTAAACGTCTCCAAATTCAAAAGTATAACCGTTATTATCCACGCTGATCAATTTGAGCTTAATGTAACCAATCAATTTACCCAGCTCATTATACCCGAGATTAATTACATACACTTTGTTATCCAACTGCCAGCTGCCAACTGCAGTACTGTCAAGATTCCCGCTCGGCACATCTGCTTTTCCGTTTGACCCAAGCCCAACTGTATCTTTTACATCTTCAAGTTTCTCGAAATTTGTTTTGAATACTTTCATTGATTTAGAACCATTAAGCATCAAATGCCAACCCGAAGGACTGCATTCAAAAGCCAGATCCCAATCCGTTTTAAGATTAGCATAAACAATCCTGTTTTCCGAAAGAGAAAACCAAACCTGATTTCTGTAGTCACTCGACATATCGACCTGGGCCACAATCAAAGGTCCGGCTGTAGATCCCGAAGCAGTGTCAGCAGGTGCAGCAGGTGGTACGTACTTTGGCACCGGGAGTTCTTTCTTTTCGCAGGAAAAAAATAAAAGGGAAACAAGTACAACAGCTAAAATTCTCATATGTTTAGTGTGAGTTTAATAAAATAATTTCTTCCTGTCGACAGAGGGATGCTCGACGAAGAGCTGCTGTGCGCTCCTCCTCCTGCTTGCGTGGATAGTATATTCTTCACATTAAATATATTTTTACAGCCCAGTGTTAGTCCAAGGTGATTTTTCCAGAAGAAACTGCTTGTGGTTATATCCATGGTATGGAAGTCCGAAACGGAAGTTTGAATGAGTTTGGTTTCCACCAGAGCATATCCAGGCACCACACCGGTATACTTGTAAAACAGAGATACAGTTGTTTTGTGTTTTGCAATGATCAGGTATGAAATGTTCGCTAATACTTCCGGGCTGTAAGTAAACTCGGAAGCTGGATAATCTTCTGAGAATTTATTGTAACGTCCGGTATAATTAAATCCCGTTTGAATAGTGACTTTCTTAAAATTAAGACTATTACCAAGCTGTATGCCCTGTGTTTTATACCTTCCTATGTTTACATTGGCATATTTACCACTGGCAGTATCCATTATGGCCAGGTCAATCAAATTAAAAATAGTGTTGTAAAATACGGTAAGATCAAATTTCACCCTGCATCTACGAATATCTCTGTTATAGTTGTAAGCAAAAGAGTAATTATCCGATTTTTCCGAACGCAAATCCGAATTTCCAAGAATGTTGTGATTGATATCCACAAAATTAAAATACAACTCTTTCAGCGTTGGCGACCTGAAACCCCTGGCATAACTTGCTCTTAGGGTATGACGTTCGCTCAAATTCCATTTTACATTTAACGACGGCACCAGTGGTGTTTTATAGCTAGTGTTGTAAGCATACCTAATTCCCGGCTTTATTACCAAAGTGTTCAAAGGCCTGTACTCCGCCGTCGCGAAAAGGGCATAGTCTCCCATATACTGGATTCTTTTATCTATGCGTTTTCCCAGAGCAGATTCATAACTTATATCATAACCCAGTTCGTAGCTAAGCTTTGAGTTAGACGAAGATCTGATAAACGAGGCTCTGCTCATCAACAATGTAAAAGTACTTGTATCCTGATCCGAAGGGCCTGTGATTGTATCTTCCAGTGTTGTAAGATCCTTAAATACTGTTCGTTTAACACGGTTGTAATAATTATAGGCTACTAATCCGTTTACTGACCAGTGTTTACGTAAACGTAATTTCAACGAAAGATTATTGTCTATACGACGGGTGTGATAGGTGTCGTCAAAGGCTGTTTCTCCGTACGGAGCCCTTGGAAGTCCACGATTGATGATCAGCTCATCAAAAAAATTACTGGCGAAGCCAAAATCTCCTTTTCGAAAAGAATGGCTATATGAAACGCCTCCAAAATACTGTTCCTTTGGCTTCCATTGCTTGTAGCGCGTGCTATCTGCTAGACTGGGCTTTGGAAAATAGAAAGGCGCTTCATTATTCCAACCGTCGAAATAATTACGTCCACCATTTAATTGGAGTGTATTTCCTTTTTTAAATAGTGTTACATCGCCTGTTAGATTATATGTGCCAACACTCTCATAGTAGGGTGTAATGCTGGCACTGATGGTTTTTGTAGCCTTTTTTTTGGTGATAATATTAATAGTTCCCGCAAGAGCATTCGTTCCATACTGCACCGAAAGCGGACCTTCAATCAATTCGATCCGCTCCACATTGTTCATGTTTATTTGCGAGAGATCAATGTCGCCATTAAGACGACCTATCATGGGAACCCCGTCTATAAGAATCTTCACATTCTGACCGCTGATCCCCTGCAAATTCATACTACTGCCGAGAATATTATCCTGAGACAAACGAACGTTGAGCTGGTTGGATAATACATCTCTCAGATTCACTGCTCCCATTTGCTGGATTTTTTCTTTGTCAATCACCTTTATTTTCTGAACAGATTTTTCGGCTTGCATAGGTTCGTACTGAGCTGTGATCACTACTTCTTCCAGGTTAAGCTTCGATGGAAGTAAAACAATTTTTGTCAACTTCCTAATCTGGTAACCCTTGTATTTAGCATCGAATTTCTCAAACCCAAAACACTGAACTTTCACCTCGTATAAAACAGAATCCTCAAAATTGTTTACAATTGAAATAAGACCAGATTCGTTTGCTATTCTGCAATAATTTGTCAAATTACTGGTGATAAGAAGGGAAGCATAGGGCACCCTGAGCGAATCATTAGCCGAAATCACTTGAATTTCCTGCGAAATTCCTTTTGAAGCAAGTAAAAGCAAAAAGAGAAAAGCGGATATATTCTTCATCGTTTAATCAAAAAAATTGCCAGGGTTATTTGCCCAACCCTGACAATTTTAAAAGAAACAGAATCTTTATTTTTGAACACACTAAACCCTATGCTTTAATAAAAGATTCTATCACTTTTTTGATCTCCGCATTTGCAGAGCCCTCGGCGTACGACTTTTGATCACACACTTTGTCACCGAGTTCGAATAAAAATTCATACAAACGTTTGTCTTCAACACGATTGGCTAGTTTGAGATCGGCCGTTTTGCCATAAACTTCTTCCCATACTTTTCTTACGTCGGCCCAGTAACGCTTTTGCGATTCCCACCATTTAATCGCAGGCATGGCATCATAGTTTCCTTTCGTGAATTTTTCCATGCCTCTTTCCCAGCAAAGAACCTTATCAATACCATCTTTGCGGACAATTTTCTCATTATCCTGAATAAGTGCCCAGCCATTGTCAGCAAAAACTTCTATGCGGCTGTGTCTTCGCATTACATTGTAATCACTGCGTTTTATAAACTCCCTGCGCGGTAGAGGTGCATCGTTGGTTCCCTCCCAATAGTGTTTGCCATCTACATGAACCCAGGTACCGTAACTCTCATAACGGGGACTGTCATCAACCTGGTACACCTTTTGTGTCCATGTTCCTTTTGCCTGGGCAGGTGTCAGAGTTTCCTTAACCCATTCGTTATCTCTGTAATATCTGTAAACATTAGCGTTTTCGTAAACCCAG
>JAEUTM010000097.1 GCA_016788025.1 Bacteroidia bacterium | reverse complement strand
AGATTTTTTGCTTTAAGAATGGCATTTTGAATCTCCATATTTTTTGATTGGTTCTCAAACACAAGGAGTTCGGGACGCTGGATGGTATTAGAAACCGCAATAGCACTCGGCTTCTGAAGAACTGCATTTTCTGTGATCTGTTGATTGATATAAAGCCCTAACATCTCACCGTAAACAACACGATTCGATTTTAACTCCACTTCGCGTTGAGTGATCTTTAGATTTTCAGCTTTCAAAACATCCAGGTTGCTCCTGAAGGCAACACCATTGTTCAATGCGGCTTCGGTTTTTTTAATTCCGTTCTGGATATCGTTTTTAGCCAATTCAGTGAGTTTTAACTGCGCATCGATCATCAGGATCCCGAAAAAAAGCTGGTTAATTCGCTCCTTTAATTTATACAACTCCACTTCCAATTTTTGTTCTTCCACCACGGCATTGGCCTCCTGCATACGTTTCTGCTGTTTTACCATGCCGCCGTCATAAAGTGGCTGATTAATTTCTCCGTATAATTTATACTGGTCTTTACTCAACGTAGGAATATCCATTCCCGGAATCTTTATCGGAACCTGGGTCACATCCGATTGATAACTCGCCTGACCGTTGATAGTGATCTGGGGCAAATACGCCTTGGTTGCATTCTCTACCGTATATTCTTTACTCTTAACAATCAATTCCCTTTGTTTTATTAAAGGATAATTTTGTTTCGCGAGAACATAACAATCTTCAAGGCTCAGGATCTGTGCTTTTGAATAGTTAAGTTCAAATGCAAAACAAATACAGAGCAGAGTAGAAATGACGCTTTTACTTTTCATTGCTGTAATTATTATTTTGTGTGTCTGTTGTCCCAGGTTCTTTTTTCTCAGATAAGTCCGGCAGGAACGAAAGAACAATTGTTGCCAGACCCAGTGTAAAAAATCCAAAAAGGAACCAGAGTTTAGGATTACGACCATTCTGTTCTGCACAGAAATAAGTAAGTGTAGGCAAACCCAGAAGGATCGAGAGAAAAAAACTTGTTGCTGTAACTGCTACCATGATGTTCTCTTATATGTTAATTGTTTTTGTTTCGAGCATTATTTTAATCCACACCGGAACCATTACTTTGCGCTGCTCCATGAGCATGGCGAATTGATTTTCGGGCAATAATCCCGAGCTTACAAAAACAGGCTTCGCTATAAAAGGAAAAATTACCATCCCCATCAGGCTGAATAAAAACTGTACCGGGTGAATCTCCGGACGACGTTCATGAAGTTGTTGAACAAAATGCGCTTCCTTTAATGATTTTGAAGCCTGGATGTTTTTAGCAAAGCCCTCAGGATTATTGCGAATCTCGCTCAGCACAAAAATCGGCAGATCAGGATTTTTAGACAGCATTTCAATATAGTTGTAAGCAATCAATTGTAGTTTTTCCTCGAGGCTCAAACTGGTATCGTTTAATACCGGCACAAGAACCCCAAACAAACCTTTCATTTTTTCCCTCATAATGATCTTGAAAAGATTTTCTTTGCTTTTGAAATAATAGTTAAGCAAAGCAAGATTTAAACCCGACTCCTCGGCGATGTCACGAGTACGCGTTGCGGCATAACCTTTTTGAGTGAACACTTTTCTCGCTGCATCCAGGATCTTCTCCTGTGCATTTTTATCTTTTTCTATTTTCTGTTGTTTCGTCATGTGATTGCGGATCAAAATTAGAGACAAATTTTCAAACTTTAATCAAATGATTAAATCAAATGATTAATAATTAGCCATAACATTGATATTCAACGACTTAATTTTTATTTTAAAGCCTGTTTTTCTCCATTTTTAATATTTATCCTCCTTTATTTTTAGTGAATCAACCGCTATTTTTATGTGTGTTACCTTTGTTTGGATAGAAAATTCTGAGCGATTGTAACTCCTCTAAAAGTCTTTGCGCATTCTAGAAAATTTACTGTTGCCGACTTGCAAATAACAATTAGCATTTACGGTGTAGTTTCATTCGATTTAATTTAAAATTGACCCGGTTTAATAATTCTATGGTAGCGTTCACGAACTTGCTCTTCTGATTAGGTGGAAAACTCATAAATTTAAAATCAAACACCTACCCAAAACCTGGATGAAATCTCTTTTCTTAAGTGCAGTTTGCCTGTTCCTCCATTTTCTTTCGTACTCGCAAAAAGATTGCAATCAGTGGGTTTTTGGAAATCAACTGGGATTAGACTTTAACAGTAACCCGCCAACCGTTACCACCAACACGAATCTAAATTCAATGGAATGTTCAGCCGCCATTGCAGATTGGAATGGTAATCTTTTGTTTTATACCGAAGGAAGCACCATTTGGGACAAAAATCACGGAGTAATGGCAAATGGCACCAACCTGGGAGGTGGATGGAGCGCGGCCAACGGTGCTGTAATTGTAAAGCAACCGGGAAATGCTAATTTATATTACCTCTTTAACACCGGACAAACACCCGCCGGAAATTTCTCATACAGTATTGTCGACATGTCGCTAGCTGGAGGACTAGGTGCGGTTACCGTAAGCGCGGCCACGGTTTTTTCGCCGGTACTTGAAGGCGTTTGTGGCGTAAGGCATTGCAACGGAACCGATGTTTGGATCATAGTACAGGAAAAGAACAGTAGTAATCTTAAAGCCTACCTACTCACCGCTTCTGGTTTATCTCTTACGCCTGTTACAAGTAGTGTTGGTGTTAGCTTCTCCACTGTCCTGTCAATCACCAAGGCGGCACCAGGCGGCAAAAAACTTATAAATAGTCAGAACCAGGGAGATTTTACCCTATTTGATTTTGATAATACGACCGGCATAATCAGTAACTCCTTATCATTAAGTTTTCCCACTCAATCTCCGTTAAATACCACTTTTGGTTACGGTTGTGATTTTTCTCCCGATGGGTCGAAAGTGTATGGTTGTGTTTATGGCTTTACATTGTCTGGTCAGACGGCCGTGCCAGGACTATTTCAGTGGGACATCTGTGCGGGCTCAAACGCGGCGATTATCGCATCACGCACCAATATAAACCCGGGAACAGATCACAGAAGCATATTGCGAGCTACCAATGGAAAAATGTACTCCACTTCCAGTGCCTCCAACACGGTTCTAAATGTAGTTGGAAGTCCTAATCTCCTGGGAACGTCGTCCAATTTTACTGCGGGAGCGTTCAGTGTGCCAACAGGAACAACCACCTATGGGCTTCCCAATTTTGTTAACGACATTAAAGAGCCTTTGGTTTCATTTGCCTACACCACCACTCCCAGCCTTGGCTGCCAAACGGCTTCTTTCAACTCACCATACGCAGCAGGAACAGGATTTGGTTGTAGCTCTTCGGGATATACAATTGGTAATGTTACGTGGAATTTCGGCGATCCCCTATCAGGCTCCTCTAACACTTCTAATCTTCAGAATCCGAGTCACGCCTTCACCAATTTAGGCACTTACACTGTTCAACAGATCCTTCATTACACGTGTGGCGTGAGAAACGACACTCTCCGGGAGGTGGTGCAAATCGTCGATCCGTGTATAACAATTAACGCTTCGGTCTCCTGCGCAAGCTTAGGTTCAGCAACTGCTCAAACATCAACAGGACCGGGTAGTTTCACGTATACCTGGCTACCGACGAATCAAACCGGCTCGGTAGCAACTGGACTTGTTCCAG
>JAEUTM010000071.1 GCA_016788025.1 Bacteroidia bacterium | reverse complement strand
ACTTATAAACCGCAAGATTTTCCTGGAGCTCTGTTAATTGTTTTTGCAGTGTATTACAATCCATAACAGAAGGTTGTACATTTTCGTCAACGAACAATTCAAGCGTTGGTGCAAGATCTTTGATCTGATTTTGTATTTTGAGAAGTACCTTATCCGTCGCCATCCTTAAGATATTACAAACAGGTCCGAAAATACTTTGATTTTACCAGACCTTGCTTTACTTTTAGTTTTTAGTTTTACACGCCTTATAAACAATGGCTTAACAGGCTTCTATCATCCGGTATTCCTTGTATATTTGTTGAAACAGCCGCATGTTTACACTTAATCAAATAGCCGAAATACTTCAATTGAATTTGGTTGGCAACGGCATTCTGACGGTTAGTCATTTTCTTACCGATAGCCGTAGCCTGCAATCTACCGAAGATACCATTTTTATCGCCCTAAAATCCAAACGCAACAACGGACACAGTTATATACCAGCCCTCATCGAAGCCGGGGTTAGATCTTTTATGGTTCAGGATGGAGAAATTGATCTTTCTATTTATCAGGATAATGGTTTATCGTTCCTGATTTCTTCCGATCCCTTAAAAAGTCTGCAGCAGCTTGCAGCCTACAATCGTCAGCGTTATAATATCCCGGTGATTGGCATCACAGGCAGCAATGGGAAAACCGTTGTAAAAGAATGGCTGTACCAGTTACTAAAAGACGAATATGTGATTTGCAGGAGTCCTAAAAGTTATAATTCCCAGTTGGGCGTTCCTTTAAGTGTATTGAATCTGAACGAAAAACATAGTCTGGGTATTTTCGAAGCTGGTATTTCGCGGAATGGGGAGATGGACAACCTTGCTTCAATTATCAGGCCTACTCTGGGAGTTATTACTTCTATAGGTTCGGCACATGATGAGGGGTTCGAAAGCCAGGAACAAAAGATTAATGAAAAAACAAAACTTCTCTTTGGGAGCGACCGGATTATTATTAACGGTGTCGAAAAAACAAAAGTTGAAGGGTCAATTATTTCCAAATCGGTATTTGTTTCAGAATATCCTGATGCAGATTTTCAGATAAGTTACCAGGATAAAAAGATAGAGTTGAAATCCTCCTCTGAAACAATTAACCTAAGTATACCTTTTTCTGACAAGGCCTCGGTTTTTAATGCAGCAACCTGCGCGATGGTTTTGTTAAACCTGGGCTATGATAAGGAACGGGTACAGCAAAAGATCTCGAGGCTTCAACCCGTTGCGCTTAGGCTTGAAATAAAAAAAGGAATTAATCAATCCTTTATCATAAACGATTATTACAATTCTGATCTCGATTCCCTGACCATTGCGATAAACTATTTAAAGCAACAGAATAGCTCTTCCAAACGGATTGTGGTTGTTTCGGATATTGAGCAGTCGGGCATCCCTGCTTCAAGTTTATATCGTAAAGTTGCCGAGCTGTTCACTAAGAATAAAATCGACCTGGTTGTCGGAATTGGAAAAGAGATCACAGCATATAAACCATTTTTTAAAGCAGATTCACTGTTTTTTGATAATACCCAGGCTTTTATTTCACGCTTCAGATTAATCGATCACCATTTTAATAAAGCCACTATCTTACTTAAAGGGGCGCGAAGTTTTGGATTTGAGAATATCAGCCGTTTGCTTCAGCAAAAAAGTCACGATACGGTTTTTGAAGTCAACCTGAACAAACTCATCGATAATGTAAATTATTATCGCGGCCTTCTTTCGCGTGAGACTAAAATGATGTGTATGGTAAAGGCCATGGGTTACGGAAGTGGAGGCGCTGAAATTGCACGAACACTTCAGCATATGGGTGTGAATTACCTGGCAGTGGCTTATAGCGACGAGGGAGTAGAGTTGCGCGAATCTGGAATCACCTTGCCTATTATGGTGATGAGTCCGGAGGAAGAAGGTTTTGAAGATCTAATTGATCATAATCTCGAGCCTGAGATCTATAGTTTCAGGATTCTGAAAGCCTTTACCTCTAAACTCGATTCTCTCGGAATAACGGACGGATACCCGGTACATCTAAAAATTGATACGGGAATGCATCGTCTGGGTTTTGAAGAAAAAGATATGGACGAGCTTTTTGTTCAGGTAAAAAATTTCCCTCAGATCAAAATAAAGTCTGTTTTCTCTCATCTCTCCGCATCTGATAATCCGAATATGGACGACTTTACGGAACAACAGATCAATGCTTTCGAAAAAGCTTCAACACTTCTGGAAGAAAAATTGGGATATAAATTTCTAAAACATATTTGTAATTCGGGGGCAATTACCAGGTTCAAGAATGCTCATTTCGACATGGTAAGGCTTGGCATCGGCATGTACGGAATAGGGGTAAACAAAACCGAACAAAACAAGCTTGAAAATGTAGGAACCCTTCGCACAACCATCAGCCAGATAAAACTCGTACAATCGGGCGACACCGTTGGGTACAATCGTAGCGGCAAAATCGATGCCCCCACGCGCGTTGCAACTCTTCCCATCGGTTATGCCGATGGTTTCAGTCGCCTTTTAGGAAATGGAAAACATGGCGTGTATATCCATGGAAATTTTTGTAAGACGATCGCAAATATTTGTATGGATATGTGTATGGTAGATGTAACCAACGTTATGTGTGATGAGGGGGATGAGGTAATAATTTTCAGCAACGCCGAACAAATCAATTCAATGGCGCAAGCTATGGGTACTATTTCTTATGAAGTTCTTACTGGCGTTTCAGCGCGCGTTAAGCGTCTTTACGTGCAGGAATAGGTAGAATTTCCTATGTCAGTTTATTTGCTTAATTTAATGTAAGTAATCCCAATCCCGTTATTCATGGAGTCTATTAACTTATTACAGGAACTAGACAGTATTTCGAAAATTCATACGCTTACGCGCGATGACATAGATTCCATGATGATAGAATTTGCACACCGGATTACGATTGCAATGAAAATCGAACGGATGAGCGTATGGCTTTTCAATGAGGGAAAAACCGCTGTGGTATCCATGGGAGAGTACGAATTGCCTCAAAAGAGATTTATCAAAGGGCGTGAACTGTTTAAGAAGAAATTCCCGGCGTATTTTGAAGCGATTGCCGAAAACAAGATTATTGTTATTGAAAATGTTTACAAGAGTAATGTCACGGAGGAGTTGACAGAAGAATATAATCGCCCCCAGGATATTATTTCCCTCATGGATATTCCTCTCAGGATTTGTGGTGAACTTGTGGGAGTGATGTGTTTTGAAAAAACCGGTTCAACGGAAAGAATTTTTACGCACAGCGATCAGGCATTTGCTCTTAGTGTTTCGAATGTTTTTGCTTCCAACCTGGAAGCAAGACAGCGCAGGGCTTTGCAGGTGAGACTAGATCAGGAACTGAAAGAAAAGGCTCTGCTTCTTAAAGAAATCCATCATCGTGTAAAGAATAACCTAAGCATTATTTCGAGTCTGATTAATTTGCAAATGCAGCATGTGAAAGACGATTATCACAGGTCTTTGTTCGCGGAGCATCGCGAAAAAATAAATTCTATTGCCTTGATTCACGAACTCGTTTATAAATCGAAGGATTTTTCTGAGATCAATTTGAAAACCTATATCGAAGAGATTAGTTTGAACCTTGCCGGTGTTTACCACAGCTCCACGAAAACGATAGAGCTTGAAAGTAAAGTGGAAAATGTAATAGTAGACATTAACTATGCCTTGCCATTGGGGCTAATTATAAATGAAGTGATGACCAATTCATTTAAACACGCTTTCAAAGACACAGAAAAAGGAAAGATTACCATAGAGCTGAGCAAGGAAAAGCGCTTGGTTAAATTAAAAATAGGCGACAATGGTAGTGGCCTGAATTCGACAATCAGGAAGGAAGAATCCCTCGGTATGGAAATTTTAAAAGGTTTGATTGAACAGATCGAAGGAAGATATTCTTTTTCAAATGATCGGGGCACTGTTTTTACGATGGAGTTTTACCTCTGAACAAAATTTTAGTCTTTAATCCGCAATCAAGGATATCTCTACGCTGGCTCCCTTTGGCAGCGCCTTTACTTCAATTGTTTCCCGCGCAGGTGGTTCGGATAAAAAGAAGGATGCATACACATCGTTTACCTTGCTGAAATTTTTCAGATCTGTGAGGTATATTGTTGTTTTACTTACATCACGTAAATTCTTTCCTCCCGCTTCTAAAATTGCTTTTATATTGTTAAGCACCTGGGTACATTCTTTTTCAATGCTGCTCGTGTCCAAACTGCCGTCTGGTCTAAGTGCTATTTGTCCCGAAACATATAATACGCCGCTCTTGGATCGAATGGCCTGGCTGTAGGGTCCTATAGGTGCCGGCGCTTTTGACGTGAGTATAACCTGTCGGGCATTGTCGTTAGAAAAAGCAAATAAACAAAGAATAAGTGCTGTTATTGGGATAATATTTTTTATCATTTCATGGCCTTCCCTTTACCGACGGGATGGTGGCGGTTTATTTTACCGGAGGAGAGGATTGCGAAATTTCCGTAAGTCCCTTAACAAGAAAATCGAGTTCAGTTAAATTAGTGTAGACATTCGGACTTACCCGTATACCGTTAACATCCTTGTGCACTATCGAAACAGAGTGTATTCTGTAACGCTCAAACAATCGGGTTTCAATCTGGTGGGCATCCCATCCCTCAAAACCTACATTAGCCATCCCACACGAATATTGGGCCTTAAAGGATGTTGCAATTTTCACATTCGGGAGGTTTCGTGCTTTTTCGATCCAGTAATTTTTAAGGAAACGGAGTCTATCTTCTTTGCGTTTACTGCCAATGAGGTTATGAAAATCAAGCGCTGCCCCAACCGCCATCTCGGTTGCGAAAGATCGTGTGCCAAGGCTTTCAAATTTTTTAATGTCATCACCATCCGGCTCCACGGCTGAAAGAAGAGCCCACACTTTTTTAATTTTTTCTTTTTTAATGTATACTAAACCACTTCCAAAAGGCGCACACATCCATTTGTGTAAAGACGTTGCAAAGTAATCTGCACCTGTATCTTCTATCTTAAAATCAAAATGTGCAAATGACTGGGCACCGTCAACAATTACCTCACAACCTTTTCGATGTGCCATGTCGGCTATGGCTTTAGAAGGTACGATGTTACCCGTCCAATTGATTAAATGCGTAATGAAGACAATTTTTGTTTTGGCTGTAATTGCTTTTTCATAAATACTTACAATCTCCGCATCATTTTCCATGGGTTGCGCAATGTCTACCCAAACTAACTTTATCTTATCCCGTTTCTCACGTTGTTTCCATGCGTTGGTCATATTCGGATAATCAAAACTGCTTAATACCACTTCATCTCCTTCTTTAAGGTTCAAACCAAATATCACAGAATTTAATCCCTCCGTTGCATTGCGGTTAAAAGCTATTTCTTCAGGGCTTACGCCACAAAATTCAGCGACTTTATTTCGTAAACCTTCCCTTTGTTGATCAAGTATACGCCACATATAATAAGACGGAGCTTCGTTCGAGTAAGAATAAAAACGCGTCATGGCATCCTGTACAATTTTCGGTTGTGGGCTTACTCCCGCATTGTTCAGGTTAATAATATTGGCCGATACGGTATAGGAATTTCGCACCCAGGACCAGAAGTCATCGTTCTCCGCCGGTGCAGAGAAGCTCATGTTTTCCAACTTGGTCAGATGTTTTTCCAGGCTGGTCGTGAATTTCTCATCAACCATCGAAAGGGCCTCCAAAGCGCTTAAGGTTCCTGCGCTGCTTAATAAAAAATTCCGTCTGTTCATGGTTGTGTCGGTAAGGAGTGTAAGTTTTTTAGGATAATCCTACCCGATATCTAAAATACTAAAGGTTTTAGCCAAAGTCAAGTTATGGTAAATAAATCCGTCGTATGGACGGGTTAAAATTTAAATCCAAGCTGAAGGTTCAGATGTGCGCTATTAATAAAAAGTGAGCTGGCAGAATAGTCAGTTTGGAAATAAAGAGCAGAAAATGCGTATCGATAATTGATTTCAGCAAAAAAACTACCCTTTGATGAACTTAAACTGTTTTTTTGCCATCCAAAGCCCAGGCTAATCATGGCATTCAACTGGTCTAAAATGAGTGGCGTTTTAAATTTCAATTCCGGGTTATCAGACCGCAGCTCATTTCCATCCTGGCTGACTTTTAGACGCGCAGGAAGCAGGTAACGCAAATGATAACCCGCAACAACATAGGGACTGAACAAACTATTGTCTTCTCTCTTAAAGAGGTATTTAACCTGCAAGGGAAGATCAAGTTCATGAATAAACAGTGAATAATTGTAGGCGAAATTTTTATCGTAAATTTTAAAAGTGTCCGGAGCAAAATAGTAAGATCTAAAATTACATCCATGAAAAAAATAATCGAATCCGAATAAAAAGAAAGTTCTGTAATCGCGTCCTATTTTTTGTTCCCGTTTAAAGCCAACACTGGCGCTCATCTTTGGAGACGGAGCAGCGGCATGATGAGTATTGATTCTGTAAAAACCAACTAATGGTCCGAAGTGAATACGATTACCGTTACCACTTCTTTTTTTGGAGGACTGTGAGAACAGAATGCCAGTGCAGAGCAGGAATAAAAGAGTAATTAAGGTCTTATGCCTGGTTCCATTCATCAATATTATTTACGATTTACGTTAGTAGCAGTAGCTTGTGCACTCGGCATGATCACAAGATCGTTAATATTTACGTGAGCCGGGCGGTTTGCAACCCAGAATATTGTTTCAGCAATGTCATCCGGACTGAGCGGCTGAAGTCCCATATAGACTTTTTTGGCACGATCTTCATCTCCGTCAAAACGAACAATGCTAAATTCTGTTTCAACCATCCCTGGATTTATAGCGGTTACTTTTATGTTATACGGCAGAAGATCTATTCGCATACCCTTGTTAAGTGCATCTACCGCGTGTTTGGTGGCACAATAAACGTTACCGTTTGCATAAACTTCTTTTCCGGCAATAGAACCAATATTAATAATATGACCTTTACCGTTTTTGATCATTAAGTTTGAAATGAATTTCGTAGCGTAAAGCAGGCCTTTAATATTGGTATCAATCATTCGCTCCCAGTGCGAGAGGCTGCCTTCCTGTATAGAGGATAAGCCCGCCGCAAGACCTGCATTGTTAACGAGGATGTCTATCTTTTTATTGTTTGCACTCAACGATTCCACGGCCCTTTCAACAGCTTTTACGTCGCGAATATCAAAACAAAGAATTGTGACAGAGATATTGTGATTTTTTTCAAGTTTTTGTTTTAATTCCTGCAGGCGATCTTCCCTTCTCCCGGTAACGATAAGGTCGTGTCCATTCTTCGCAAAAATTTCGGCGGTACTTTTTCCAATTCCCGAGGTGGCCCCCGTTATAAAAACTAACATAGTTAAGCGTTTGAAGCCGCTAATTTACTGTGCCTGCGACCGTAAAAAAAATAAATAATTAAACCTATTATTAACCAGATTGAGAAGTACAGCCAGTTTTTGTAGCCCAGTTGCGATAACATGTAGAAGCAGCATAACAGTCCAAGTGATGGAATAAGTGAGAAAGAGAATCTGAACGCCATTACTGCAAACACCAGAAACCCAATAAAGAAAATATATGTGGGAATTGAAACGATGAAATCGTGAAAACTCGCTGGCTGCAGGTAAGATACCAGGAGATCCCGCTCCTGAACATATAAATAAATTATCGAAGCAATGAACAACATAAAAACGATGTATTTTCCGTTCACATAAGGTGTTTTAAATTTTGATGGGGGAGCGTTAGGGTCCATCCGAAGTTTCAGTACGCCGCCACATACCAGACAAAACGCAAACAAAGTGCCGGCGGAACACATGTCGGTTACCATATTGATGTCTACAAAAAAGATTGGTAATGCAACCAACAGGCCGGTAATAATAGTGGAAAATGAAGGTGTTTTGTATTTTGGATGAATGGTTGCAAATTTTTCAGGAAGCAAACCGTCGCGACTCATGCTCATCCAAATACGGGGTTGACCGAGCTGGAAAACAAGCATAACACTCGCCATAGCCACTACCGCACTCACGGCAATAACACCACTTAGCCACTGCAGGCTCTGCACTTTTGAAAATACATAAGCGAGTGGGTCGCCTACATTTAATTCGCTGTATTTTACAATTCCTGTAATAACCAATGCAATGGCCACATACAAAATGGTGCAGATAATTATTGAGAAAAGAATTCCTCTTGGGAGATCGCGTTGAGGATTCCGGCATTCCTCCGCAGTCGTGGAGATGGCATCAAAACCGATGTAAGCAAAAAATACAGCACTTATGCCTTTTAACAGGCCCGCGATCTTATTCGGTAAAAAGGGACTCCAGTTTTTTGTGTCAACATAAAAAGCACCAACGGCAATAACAATTAACACCACAGAGATTTTTATCAGCACCATAATATTCCCGGCATTCCGGCTTTCTTTAATTCCACGGTAAACAAGCCAGGTAATCAAAACGTTGATTAGTAAGGCAGGAAAATCAAATACCATGGAAATTCCCATTTTTGGCGCATTCAGCCAGGCATAATAACCTTCCATTAAATTTGAATATTCTGGATTAGCCGCAATTGCCGACAAATTAGAGCCGCCAACCAACAGTTCGTTTACCTGTTGATAATGAGATTTGGCAGTAAAATAATCCATGCACAACCACTCCGGTATGTGACAGTGAAATACATTATTAAAAAGTGCTGTAAAATAATCGCTCCAGGAAATGGCTACCGTTACATTGCCGATGGCATATT
>JAEUTM010000046.1 GCA_016788025.1 Bacteroidia bacterium | reverse complement strand
GTAATTTCTTACACTCGTAAACCTTATTCATTTTTTTTAAGCAAGAAAAAAACGGAACGGAATTTTACAGCGATCAAGATCATGTTAAATACAGACAGGAATATTCTCTATGATAGAATTAATCAAAGGGTTGATCGAATGATGGAGGAAGGATTACTTGAAGAAGTGAAAAATTTGATTTCTTTCAAGAAATTTAACGCACTAAAAACTGTGGGCTATAGAGAACTTCATGAATACCTGGAAGAAAAAACAGACTTAAAAGGCGCCATTGAAAAAATAAAACAACACACCCGGAATTACGCAAAACGTCAGATCACCTGGTTCAAAAACAAAGATCAGTTCGAAGTGTTTGAACCTAATGATTTTGAAAAAATAAAAGCTTACATCGACATTATCCTCGAGAATGACTAAAGCGCTGCAATTTATAAAGGACTACAAAACAATTGAATTGCCGGTTAAGAATGCGATCGCTTCAGAGTTTTTCATTCAAACGGTAAATGCTACTTTCATGAACATTCTCCCCCTTTACATGGCACGCAAAGGCTTTTCTGATCAGGAGATTGCCCTGTTTATTACGTTTCGCTTCATTGGTGTTTTTTTGCTGGCATTTCCTTTAGGGAAATTTATTAAAGGCAGAAAACTTCTTTCTCTCTTTTTCCTTTCCAACACATGTGTGCCCCTTTTTGGACTTTCAATTGTTTTCTGCATAGCGATGGGCTGGAAAGTAGCTGCTATTATTTCTCTTTTGCTTTGGGGAGCTTCTTTTACGTTTATGCAAATTCCGATCTTCCCCTACATACTGCGTAATTCAAAAAAATCGGAACAAACTGCTGCTATTTCACTAAGCTACAGCACCTGGAGTTTCGGAGGGATCATCAGCGGAATAGTGATTGCGATTCTGGATTTTATCAACCCCTTTTTTTTCGACGAACAGTTCATCCTTGTTCTATTTTCATTGGTAGGTTTTGGGGGATTAATTTTTTTAAAACGAATCGGTAATTTCAATGAAATTTATGAAGAACACACTTCTATTCCTGAAAAAGGAAAACATAAAAAAAGAAAGACTGACTGGAACCTGGTACTACGTGCTTTGATTCCCACGCTTATTATTGCCACCGGCGCGGGGCTAACCATTCCGTTCATCAGCCTTTTCTTTGACAAGGTTCATAATCTCGGCAAGGGTGGGTTCTCGGTTATCAGCTTTGTAGCCTCTTTGCTGGTCGCCTATCTGGCCCTGTTGGTTCCAAAAATAAAAGAGAAAATCGGCTACAAAATTGCTATACCAACTACGCAATCTTTGGCAGTGGTATCACTTGTGGCACTTGCTACTACACAATACTACAGTCAGTATTCCGTTGCAGTTGTTATTGCAACAGTATGTTACCTGTTGAGACAACCTCTGATGAATATGGCCGGTCCTATGACCTCTGAACTGGTTCTGAATTATGTCGGTAAAAACAACAGAGAAATTACAAGCGCACTTACTTCAGCCATATGGAGTGGAAGCTGGATGTTTAGCGGTTTTATGGTAACTATGCTCTTTTCATATAAATTTACATTTGGTGCAGTGTTTTTAATAACCTCTCTTCTCTACGCAGTTGGCGTAGTACTGTATTATTTGCTTATATTAGATTACAATAAACGCGAAGAAAAAGGACTCATTGAAGAATAAGATCTTATACCTGTTACTGTATTTATTCCCGGTTACTTCTGTTTGTTCTCAAGAAATTAACCTTGCCATTGAAAAGGCTGGAAGCTGTGTATTTAATAAACAGCTCTTCGTTTTTGGGCTCCAGGAGCAGGGAGCGGCTACCCATTTCAGACTTTATAGAAGTAGTTCAGATCTCAAAATTCTAGACAGTCTTAATGTCAAAATCAAAGGAAAATCCGATAGCTACCTGGATTTAACTTACGATACTCTGCACGGCTATTTGAATATTTATCTTCAACAAAAAGAAACCAAAAAAGTAAGCATCTTCCGATTCAATAAAAAGAATGAACTTGTGGTCTCCGTGCAAGAAGTAGAAATTGCCCGCTTGAACAACACAAGTCTTTTTAGCGGTGAAACTCTTCTTTTTAAAAATGTAATTTACAGTGTCAAGACCGAATCTGACAGCTCAGGCAAACAATTTTATGTAAACAAATATGAACTGAAGTCCGATGCAGAGAATTTTGATTACGTTTTCAAATGGCAGTTTCCATTTGAGAGAAAAAATGTGAGTTCTGCGCATCTTTTTTATGCAAATAAACACTATGTTTTGTTGTTTGTTATGGTAAGTGAAGGCCCTAAAACAGGCCAGTGGGTCCTGAAACTTCACGCCACCACTGGTCAACTCGTGAGGGCTACGAAACTTAACGACAAAAATGAAACCAACACTTACTTCTTTGGCAACTTCTTTTTTGATGAAGTGTACAAATCAATTTACCTGGCAGGCCAGAAACTTAGTGCTCCTCAATTTGACCCCATAAGTCAAAAAACAAACATTATAAATGCTCCCTTGCTTATCCTTTATAGCTTAGAACTAGACTCAATAGGTGAT
>JAEUTM010000042.1 GCA_016788025.1 Bacteroidia bacterium | reverse complement strand
GATTACCTGCTAAAGATCTCTCTCAACACCCAGTATATTATGGAAAACATGGGCGACATTGTCTGTAGTATAAACCCTGCAAACGACAGCATTCAGAAAGTGATATCCAAAATGAGGGAATTCGCCACCACAATACTGGAACCCAAACATATTAAGTTCGACTTACAAATAGCGGATGACCTGGCAAACACAGAACTAAAAATGGAGTATCGGCGCGATCTTTTTCTGATCTATAAGGAAGCCATTAACAACGCCGCGAAATACGCGAATTGCAGTTCAGTCAGGGTTAAACTGTTTAAAAAGAATAAACATCTGATTTTATTGGTTCAGGATAACGGAATCGGATTCGATACAGCAGAAGGAAAAACAGGAAACGGCCTCAGTAGCATGGGGCGTCGTGCTTCTTTAATGGGTGGAGAACTTCTTATCAATTCGAAGAAAAACGAGGGAACATCCATAGAACTTGTCATTCCTTTATTTGTAGTTAAATAGAAGGTAAATAATTCCTCCTAAATCGGTTAAGCACTGTTTTTGGGCGGCTTAAATCACATCATCATGTGAGCTTTGCCGTTTTTGTTTTGCGTGATCTTTGTAAAAAGATTTTCCAGAACATGCTGAAGAGATTAATTTTTACATCGTTGTTGAGTATTTCAGTTTTCATTTTGAGAGCACAAAATGAAAGCCCCAATGATATCATCAAATCGGATCCGCATTTCAGTGTGCAGCTTGATCAAAAGTTGCTAATGTTATGCTTCTGCGACGAAGTAAATCAAAATCTGTCCTTTCTTCGGGAACTCGATCGTTGCACCGGCATATACAAAGGAGCCCGCTTAAAGGGGGGTAGCAAAGGAATTAAAAGCATCGTTGTACTACGCAACACAAATCCTGACTTATCCATACCCGTCCTTACATCACGTTTTCCAAATTTAGTGTTCCTGCAGGAATCAGAAATTCCAACACTGGCCAATAAAAAAAACCCAACAAATTATAATTGCCTGAGTTCAGACGATGGACAAATCATCCGTGAAAACATTGGGCATGATCATATTTTTTCAACCATCAATCAACTCTTAAGCCGATGATAAAGCATATTGTCCTTCTATTTTTTTTGTGTGTGATGTATGCAGACCTCTGCGCCCAGAATCCCGCGGATTGTGTGGGGGCGCAGGCGGTTTGCAACAACCCGAATTTTACATTCAGCGCAACGCCAAACAACGGAAATGTAAACGAATTGCCGGGAACAAATTCTGTCAGTAATCCCGCAACCAATCCGGCAAGCGGAAACTTCGGTTGTTTGCTCGTTGGTGAAAATAACCCCCAGTGGTTGCTTCTAAACATCAGCACGTCGGGGATACTCGAGTTTTCCTTTGGTGCTGCCGGAAGTCCTAATCCGCAGGTAGGTTTGTATGATTGGGCTATGTGGCCCTATAACGCCAATACCTGTAACGGTATCATTAACAACACACTTCCACCGGTTCGCTGTAACTGGAATTCCGCCGGAATTGGCGGAACAGGCATCGGAACGCCACCTCCTGGAGGCAACACCGGAAACTATGAGCCTGCTCTTCCGGTTGTGGCAGGACAACAATTTGTAATCTGCATTTCAAACTTTAGTGGCGTTAACACCCTTGTAACGTTTACATCTACGGGAACAGCCAAGATCGGTTGCAATAATGTGTTCGCGAATAGCGCTACGGTATGCCCGGGTCAAAATGCTCTTATTACGCCAACAGTGGTTAATATTCCAAACCCTTCCTATACAATTCAACCAGGAAACATAATCAGCCCTGGGCCGGTAATTAATGTTAGTTCTTCTTCCACACAGGTTTTTACAATAAGCGCATCGACGGCCATGACTTCAGGCAGTAATATTGCTACGGGCACATTTACGCTTAATGTCACAACGGTTCAAAATTTAATTGTTCCGGGTCCTTTGTTTTATTGTGCTTCTGCAAACGCATCGATAAGTGCCCCTCAGGGTTTTAATTCGTACACATTAAGTCACCCCTCTGGCCTCAGTTCGTCCGGACCTTCACACACTTTTGTTCTGGGTTCTGCAAGCCCAAGCATGAATGGTACTTACACGGTATCTGCATCAAATCCAAATGGCTGTCTCCATGTGGGCACCACCCAGGTCACGGTTTTTAATCCAACGTCTTTGAATATAACCGGCAATACTCTGGTATGTCAGAATGGCTTGCTGCAACTTTCAGCGTCAAATCCAAATATTTTCAATGCGCAATGGACTGGTCCCGGTGGCTTAACAAGTTCGGGCACAACATTAAGTATTGCTCCCTTTCAGACAAATAATAATGGTGTTTATACATTACAGGCAAACGTAAATTTAGGCCCTATTTCCTGTCCGTCATCCGCTACCATACAAACAGACATTGTTCCTGTATCGCCCGTTTTTGCAGGAAATTCTCAAACAATTTGTCTTGGCGGCGCTCTGCAGCTTAGTGCTTCTGCGAATAATGCTTTGTCTTATCAGTGGAATGGTCCCGCAGGATTTTCAAGCGCCCTGCAAAATCCGCTGATACAAAATGTGGCTTTCAATATGGGTGGAACATATCATGTGTATGCAGCCTTCTCCAAAAACGGCACTACCTGTTATAGCCAGGCAAGTGTTATGATAACCATTGAAAAAGGAGAAAAATTTTCAATTCCCGGAAATGCCAGTTTCTGCAGTGGCAGCGCTCTTAAAATAGAAGGTCCTGCAGGAGCCAACTCTTACCAATGGACGGGCCCGAATAACACCTCAACGAATCAGAAGGACCTTTTTATCGCTATGGTTTCCTCTCTGCATAACGGAACATATACCCTGTCTCTTAAAAGTAAGTTTAATTGCGCGTTTACCAGCACAATCAACATCAATATTTTTCCTGCGCTTGAAATGATAAAAGCACCGGAGGACAAAATCATCTGCAAACTTGCAAACGCGCATAACAGTGTTAGCGTGAGAGGAGGCAGTGGTAATTATGTTTACACCTATGTTCCAATGAGTGGCATTATTCGTTATGGAGGAGATAACATATATGCATCGCCACTCAGTAGCCAGAGGTATACGCTTAGCGTAACGGATCCTGCTTGTCCAACTACTAAACTTGAAAGTCAGTTTGTAATTGATGTGCTTTCTTTGCCGCAGGCGCAGTTATCGAGCAATATTTTGCAGGGTTGCGAACCGCTTTCAGTTAAATTACGATCTCAAAATTTTGGAGTCGATCCGAAAACAAAATGGTACATAGATCAGCGCGAGTTTTCAAACAATGATGCGCTAAATTACACCTTCAAAAAAGCGGGAGTGTATCCCATTTCGGTATTGCTTACCGATAGGAATGGGTGTAGCGCACGATACGATTCCGAATTCCGAATTAATGTTTTTCCGCAGCCAAAACCGTATTTTACTTTTACGCCTTCGCACATCACTACGCTCACCGAAGAAGTAAGCTTTCAGTCGCAAAGCAGGGCGGGCAAAATCAAAAACGTTCAGTGGTATTTTAATTCCAACGATAGTTCCTCTGCGCTAAACCCACTCGTTAAATTCAAACAAGCTTCCTGGCAAAACATTGTGTTGCTTCTCGAAAATGAATTTGGTTGTATAGATACCTGTATAGGCAAGGTACAGGTCCATGAGGAATTAATGATCTACGTTCCAAATGCGTTCAGTCCTAATGGCGATGGTTTAAACGATGAGATTAAACCCATTGGTGAGGGAATTTCCGCAGAGGATTACGAACTCTCTGTTTTCGATCGCTGGGGAGCCGAAATATTCTTAAGCCATGATGTGAATCATGGATGGAATGGCAAAATACAAGGTGCCGAAGCCAAAGCTGACGTATACACATATCGTTTAAAGTTCCGGTCTGCAGAATCTATTGTACGTAAAGAAATAATGGGATATTTTACCTTAATACGTTAGGCAATCAAACACTATAATTTTCACATGCATATGTGGTGGCCCCTGAACAAAAGGCTCCATAACTTTGAGAAAAAAATGACATCCGAAATGCTAAAAATATTTTTAATAGGTTTCCTGGCAGCGTTTAGTTTTACGCTCAAGTCAACCGAAACAAACAAACCAAAAACAACAAAAACCGAAGCAATCGAGTCGGAGCCTTCCAAACTTGTGGTTAAATCCATTCTTGGCTTTCAACGCGGAGAGGAATATATTTTCCAGGTTGTCCCAACGCTTTACTGGGATAAAGTAAGCTATTATATTCTCGATAAGAACAGGTCTGTGCTCGGTGGCGGTACACTTGCTTCCAGCAGCAATACAATTATTTTGAGCAAATACCCGAAAGGTGAATACAGTATTTGCTTGCGTACAAAGGGAGCGTTTACCACTACTCGCTTTGTTATTAACTGAATTGGTTTTTATAGAAATACAGCAATGAAAGGCTGTTAGCAGAGCCGGTAAAGTGTGTAATAGGGTGGAAGCATAAAACATTGTAAGGGTTTAAGGGTTTTATTCCTGGCATTGTTGCTTCCACTTCCGGCGCCTGCTTCTATTTAAGTAGTTTTCTTTTTTACCGGGATCCAGAATTCCTCTTCCGACTCCGGATCATTGTTTTTGTATTTTTCTCCCATCACTGCCATATGCGGACGCCCGTCAGCCAGGTAATCCGAAGACGGCAACCAGCTCATGTAAATGTACTGTAAGGCCTTGTAAGCCTCCGTAACAGAACCCTTATAAGAAAATACCGCGTATAATCCGCCGGAACTTTCTAACGTTTCCATGCCCATTGGTACAGAATTAAAATCGTTAACCTCTACTGTAGCCCATTTTTCAAACGGAGCATTCGGATCAAAACTCTTTTGAAAGTAGTCTCCCGGATAAACCGTAAGAGCATAAACCTCGTTCCCTTTAATGGAGGAAATTTCCTTTCGCCGGGGCATAAACTGGGGCCAGATCCTTGCTGACTCCGGCTCTTTCACCACGGAGCTCATTATTTTAAGGCCAATGAATTTTTTAGCAGGAATTGTTTCGAACCGTTGTTCCATCATTTTATTCTACGTTGATATTGTATTTAAGCAACAAACCACTCAAGCCTTGCGAAGAAAATTTCGCCCCTTTAATCCTGTTCATTTCCGGATCAAGTACATAATTGTAAGCCGAACGAAAGTCGGCTTTTTCAAGCACTGAGTTTTCGAAAACCGCGCCGTTCAGATCTGAATTTTCAAACAAAGATGCACTCAGGTCCGATTCGGTGAAATCACAGTCTTGCAGCTTCGAATTTTTAAAGATCGTTTTTTTGATCTTGGTCCTGAAAAAAGAAGAATGATCGAGCGCGCAGTTTGTAAAACTAAAGGCCAAACCAAAAGCATTACAACGATCGAACCTGCAACCCAACATTTTACAGTCGCGAAAGTTTATATCGCGCAAGGCGGTGTTTTCCCACTTTACCATGCTCAGGTTACAGCTTTCAAAAATACAGTTCATAAACTTAATGTTCGTGAGATCTGAATTTGAAAAGTCACAGGACTTAAATCTGCAATTTTCAAATTCGGCATTTTTTTTCAGATGTGGTTTGCACTCATCTTTCTCAAACGTTTTATCTGCTATGTATTCTTGTTCCATTGTCTGATCTTAATTCATAAACAACACAGGTCTCCAGCCGAGGGTGTGCGGAAAGATCGGGATGTTTAAATTCTCCTCTTTTATTCATACCCAGGCGCTTCATAATCTTTTCCGAACGTTCGTTGATCTTAGGAGCAATGGAAATAACATTTTTAAAACCCAGTGTTTTAAAACCATAATCCATGCAGGCGCGCGCTCCTTCAAGGGCATAACCTTTGTTCCAATGTGCCGTGGCCAGTCGCCAGCCAATGTCAACAGCAGGCGTAAAGTCTGATTTAAAATCCTTGTCCATAAAACCAACAAAGCCAATCAGGCCTCCACCTAATTCATCTACGGCATAATAACAGTATGATTTTTCCAGGAAGCTTTTCTGCATGCGTTGTATAAAACCAGCCGTTTGTTCTTTGTCTTGAGTAGAAGGAAAATATTCCATGACCCGCGGATCCAGGTTGATCGCCGTCATGGGCTCAAGATCATGCTCACTCCAGTTCCTAAATCCCAAGCGTTCTGACTGGAAGAGATAATTTTCCGTGAATTGTGACACAATAAAGAATTTTGATAAAGATAAAAATTAGAACAATAGTTAAAAGACCTTAAGATTTTTCTTAGTTTTTGACAAAGAACAATAAATCGTCGACCAATATGTTTTCTTTCACGAATCTTAACTTTAAAAAGTGTGAGATAGGCTGTACCTTTGTATTACTAAGCGCTCAGACCCTATGACACTTGAACAATTTAATTCCCTCGACCTTGAAAAGCGAACAGAAGCAATATGGGAATGGGGATTTTTTGTAAGCAGGAATAAAACAGAAAACATTAACAAAGTTTTATATGCCATTCACGGTTATTTTGCCGAAATGTCTTTAAGCCTTGAAAATAATGCTGTTATAAACATTAGAGGAATTGCGAAACCAGATGAAATTGAACAAAACAGTTATTTCATCGCGAATAACGATCCGTTCATTCAAATAGCTACAAAGAAAGCTTTGTAGATCTCTTTTAGGACCATGGTGTCCCCTTAGATAAACTGACTTTTTGGGTTAGGACCAGGACTTAGGTCCGGGTTTGTGTGTATTCGGTTTATCTCAGTATTCTTACTGTCGGGGGCGCCGAGGTCCTTTTTTATTCTAAATCATCTCAGATACAGATTTCAGTTGTTTTTGATATGCTTTTTAAAGCCTTTTTCGAGGTTTTGAGCTTTTTTTAAAAGCCGTGCCGGCCTAGTGGGTTTTGGGAATATTTTTATATTTTTACTAATCCAATCATATAAAATGCCCATCTCACATTTAAAATCAGATTTTTTATTAAATCCTGAAGTTGCGTTCCTGAATTTTGGCTCCTTCGGCGCTTGCCCCAAGCCAGTGTTTGAGGAATACCATAAATGGCAGAGGGCAATGGAGTATGAGCCTGTGCAGTTTATGACGGTAAAATCGCTGAGTTATCTCAAAATAGCCCGCGAGGCACTCGGCAATTATGTGGGCTGCGAATCAGACGACCTGGTTTATGTAACCAATCCTTCATACGCTATTAATATTATCGCAAAAAGCCTGAACTTAAATCCTGGGGATGAAGTGTTGAGCACCAATATAGAATATGGCGCCCTCGACCGTACCTGGAATTATCACTGCAAAAAAGCGGGAGCGAAATACATCCGTCAGCCTATCAGCCTTCCTTTAACTTCCAAAGAAAAATTTGTAGAAAATTTTTGTAAAGGTTTTAGTCCAAAAACAAAAGTTGTTTTCATCAGCCATATCACCAGCACTACGGCATTGATCCTGCCTGTAAAGGAGATCGTTGATATTGCAAAAAGCAAGGGAATTCTAACCATTGTGGACGGAGCACATGTTCCAGGTCATATTCCTCTTAATATTACAGAACTTGGTTGCGACATATATACCGGCGCCTGCCACAAATGGATGATGACGCCAAAAGGTTCGTCTTTTCTGTATGTGAGAAAAGAGATCCAGAACCAGTTCGATCCGCTTGTGGTAAGCTGGGGTTATGAGGCCATGTTTCCTTCATCATCACAGTTTCTCGATTACCACCAGATGCAAGGCACACGTGATCTTTCAGCCTTCCTTACCATTCCAAAGGCCATTTCGTATATGAACCAGAACGAATGGGACAAAGTAGCGGCTGAATGTCGAAAAATGGTGAGGGACAACGCACCGCGCTTTTGTGACCTGTTAGGAACGGAACCACTTTGTCCTTTAACCGATGAATTCCTGGGACAGATGTTCAGTATTCCGTTGAGGCCGTTGAGCCCGGAGCGCTTGCAACGTTATTTATTTCAAACCTACAGCATAGAAATTCCGGTGATGCGCCAGGATGATAAAACTTACCTGCGTTATTCTATCAATGCCTTTAACACCCAGAACGATCTCGACAGGCTTTACGTGGCCCTTAAAGAAATTCTGGAGGTTACAGATTTTATTGAAGTACCCGCCAAAACAGCAAATAGATAAATTGCCAATCGTTCATAAAAATATTCGGAGATTGCGTGAAACAGGGATGCTCTTGTTGTTCCTTATTTTATTATTCTCTTATTCCGGCAAAACTGTACTTAGAACAAAGGCGCCTGAAAAGAACATTAAAAAGAATGAGCTGAAGGTTAGTAAAACGAATGCGGTTCAGACCAATCGTTTTTTTCAGCTCAAGCCAAGAATTTTTCCGATTACCTTACATGGAAGAACTCCCCAGGAAGAAAAATCAAGTCTAAAAAAAACAAATACACTTGTTAAGACTACAGGCAATACAGAAGAATTAGACTTCGTATTTACCGCACCCGTTCCCTGGTACCAGTATTATTATTTCCCGGGTGAAGAAGGCGATTACAGCGCTGCTAGCTAATCGCCAGCGATCTATCTATTTATTATTAACCAATATTTATTAACCATCCCGAAGCGCTATGCGTTCGGGACTAATTCGACTAAATGATTTTACTTCGGCTA
>JAEUTM010000577.1 GCA_016788025.1 Bacteroidia bacterium | reverse complement strand
CAGTCCATAGTACATTTTACTCATTCTGAACACCGCGTAACAGAGAACCACAAAGGCTACAATGCATGGTATTCTTAAGGATAGTGGCGAGGATCCGAACAATTTGAAACATATCCATGCCGTAGCACTCATTAAAAAATGTCCGTTGGCATCGGGGTGCGACAAAAAGGGGAGAAAATTTTCAGGCTGAATATAATAGTAAAAAGTAGCTACTTCGTCATGTGAAAACGGAACAAGGATACAACGCAGAACAACTGCAATGAATAGGATCACACAAACAGCCCAATAATATTTATCAAAATGCTTTTCCGGTGCAACTGCCATTTGCTAGTCCAGTAGGTAGTTTTTATGTTTGTTAAATTTTTCCAGGGTACGGATACCTGAAGAGCTGATATGTTCAAACTCTTTATCACAAAAAATATTTACAATTTTTATTTCAGGCATTAATTCTTGTATATACCTGTATTGGTTTTGCTCGTAATCAAAATCTGTGGAGTTTCTTAAACCTCTTATCACTGTTACATCATGACCCAATGAGGAAATAAAATCGGTTAGCAACCCTTCGTAATTCTCAATCTGACGAGTCTTTATCGAGTTTGGGACTTTATGATGTCGATTGTCTTTTTCCGGATTTTTTCCAAAAGCAATAATCACCTTGTCGAAAATTCTCTCTGCCTTTTGCAAGACGTTGTAATGTCCTTTGTGGAAGGGGTTAAAGCTACCGGCAAAAACAGCTATTTTAGGTAAATACACCGCAAGGTACTCGCGATTAAAAGCTGAATTTTCTTTTGTCTTAAGAAAATCAAGTCTTAAACGGATATAGTCTCCATATCGTAGAGATTGATTAGCTTTAAACTGCTCCTGCTCCTGCCTGGCACAGTCTGCCAGTGATTTCGGAGTGTCGAAAAAAGATCCGTCGCTGAATGTTATCATTTTTTGCTAGCTAAATAATACAAAGTACTGCAGTTGTTTTCGTCAAGAACCAGATTGGCCTGTTCTTTAATTTTCTGTGGCGACACAGCAGCATATTTACTAATTTCTTCGTTTATATAAGAAGCGTCACCAAGCAACTCAGATATTGCAAGATTAGTTGCCTTGGTAAGGACATCCGTTTCGCTAAAAGTAATGCTCGATTCTATCTTGTTTTTGCATTTTTGAAGTTCGGTTTCTTCAACCATTTCATTTTTAATCTTCTGGAATTCTTCCAGTATACCTTTTTCGGCATCCTCCATTTTCACATGATCAGGCGTTTTACCGTTCACTACAAATAATCCTTTATCAAAATCTCCCATCACATATGCGCTTATCTCGGTAAAAAGTTGTTTTTCCTTTACCAAAGATTTGTATAAGCGAGATGAGTTACCTCTACTGAGAATATCGGAGATGATATCAACGGTGTGATATTCGGGATCGCGCCTGGAGCACATGTGATAAACCTTATAAATTGAATTTGCAGGCACATCTCGTTCAACTGTAAGTCGCCTTGCTTCAGTTTGTTTCGCCTCGGCCGGAAGTAACCGCTTTGGTTTTACACCGGCATTAATTGGCCCAAACCATTTTTCGCTCAGTTCCTTTACTCTTTCAGTGTCGACATTTCCTGCTACTACAAGTATTGCGTTGGCTGGGTTGTAATGTTTTTTGAAAAACGATTTAACATCATCCATCGTTGCATTCTCGATATGTGATATTTCTTTACCAATTGTAGCCCATTTGTAAGGATGGGTTTTATATGCCAGTGGTCTCAATAACAACCAAACGTCGCCGTAAGGTTGATTGAGATATCGTTGCTTAAATTCTTCAATTACCACATTCCGCTGAACTTCAAGACTTTTATCAGTGAAAGCAAGGCTTAACATGCGATCACTTTCAAGCCAAAAAGCTGTTTCTATGTTCTCTGCGGGAACGGTACAATAATAATTCGTGATATCATTTGTGGTAAATGCATTGTTTTCCCCTCCAACAAGTTGTAATGGTTCATCATAATTCGGTACGTTAACGCTACCACCAAACATCAAATGTTCAAACAAATGAGCAAAACCCGTTTTTGCTTCTTCCTCATCCCGTGCTCCCACATCATATAAAATATTTAAGCAGGCCAGCGGAGAGCTTTTATCCTGGTGCACAATAACCGTGAGTCCATTTTGTAATTTAAATTTTTCGTAAAGAATCATATATGAGAAATAGAAAACTTAAAATTAAGTATTAAAAAAGTAATATCGGGAACTGCTTTTAACCGATCAGTTGAGCCAGGGATTTTAGCGTTTGATTAAACTCGTGATAAATCTCATCTACCACTTCCGCTGCAGGTTTTAACGTTTTTATTGCACTGCTAACCTGCCCTATTTCCAGTTCTCCTTCCTCCAGGTCTCCTTCAAACATTCCCTTTTTGGCCCTGGCCCTTCCCAAAAGATTAGTCAACTCTTCTGCCGAAGCTCCTCTCTTTTCTGCCCGATCTACCTCATTAAAGAATTTATTTTTGATCAGTCGCACCGGAGTAAGTTGCTTGAGTGTTAATTGCGTCCCACCTTCAACCGAATTAATAACAGCTTGTTTGAAATTAGCGTGAGCGCTGCTTTCGGGGGTAGCAACAAAACGGCTTCCAATCTGAACTCCCTCCGCACCAAGAGCAAAAGCAGCTGCCATTTGAGCGCCAAAGCCTATTCCGCCGGCCGCAATTACCGGAATATTCACATGCTGTTTAACCTGGGGGATAAGCACCATTGTTGTACTCTCTTCTCTTCCATTGTGACCTCCCGCTTCAAAGCCTTCCGCAACGATTGCATCCACACCTGCTTCCTGGCACTTCACTGCAAACTTAACAGCGCTTACTACATGAACCACAACAATTCCATTTTGCTTTAATAAAGGTGTCCACGTTTTTGGGCTACCAGCGCTCGTAAAAACAATAGGAACCTTTTCGTCAATAACAATTTGGATATGTTTCTCAATATCGGGATATAAGAGGGGAATGTTTACCCCAAAAGGTTTACTGGTGGCTGCCTTGCACTTGCGAATGTGTTCTTTTAAAATTTCAGGATACATACTCCCTGATCCAATTAAACCCAATCCGCCTGCATTACTAACCGCACTTGCAAGCTCCCAGCCACTACACCAAATCATTCCGGCCTGTACGATTGGTTTCTCAATGGCAAATAGTTTGCAGATCCTGTTGTTGATCATTGTTCTATTTTTTGAGAAAATTACTCTTTTTCCATCGAAGCACAGACAAAAAGACCTGTTTTGAGGGGAATTAATTAAAATTATTGTTTATATTTGACTGGGCTTAAATGTGTTAAATTACATGAAACATTTTATCGTACTTATTTTTCTTGTTTGTACAGTTTCCCTAAAGTCTCAATGGCTTTGGGATTTTGGCATTAATGCCTGTGCTGCGAATTATCTTGGAGACATTGGCGGAGGTGCCGGAACCAGAAAGGACTTTGTGGCTGATTTAAAACTTGCTAAAACCCGCTGGAACTTCGGTGGTTTTGCTCGCTATAAGTGGCGCCCGAAAGTTTCTTTAAAATTCGCAGTTGATTATCTTAGACTAGAGGGCGATGATGCTCTGTCTTCTAATCCGGGACGCCGTTTCAGAAACTTTAATTTTAGGAATGACATCTACGATGCTGCTTTAACGGCTGAGTATTTTTTTTACGAGAATAACGATCTTGGCAATACTTACCGTTACAGAAACGGCATGAGGGCTTATATTTTTGCCGGCGTAGGTGGATTTATGTCAAACCCAAAAACGTATTATAAAGGGCAATGGATAGCTTTACAGCCGCTCGCAACAGAAGGAACTCAATACAGGAAGTTTGTATTGAATATCCCAATGGGTGTTGGCCTTTATTTTACGCTTAACAAGAAAAACCGTATCGGATTTGAGATTAACTATCGTAAGACATTTACTGACTATTTAGATGATATCAGCGGCAATTACCCTGCTTCTAATCCTGGAGATATGCCTGATGATTTTTACATTCGCACGCAGGAGTTGAAGACCACTAACCCCGACTTAGTTGCGAGCAATCAAGGAGCTTACGACTCCCATAATTTTGGCGGATATAAACGCGGAGATAGTAAACATAAGGATGCATACATTACAGTTGGTTTCTCATATTCACGCGTATTAAGAGGAAAGAGCAGTTTTTATAGAACCAGAAATTCGGGATTCTTTAGTAAAAAACGTAAAATGCGTAAGATACGCGCCAAGTTCTAAAGTATTCTTTAAATTATTTAGTAACACAAATAAATCCCAGAGAAATTTGGGATTTTTTATTTCTTATTCCATTTCAAACTAATTATCTTTGGCATCTTATGAAAAAAATAATTCTACTGGTTTTAGTGTTTGCATTGAGTTCCTGCAATAGCTCTGAACAAAGCAACGGAGTTAGCACTGACGAGGTAAGCAACAGCGCCAGCGCAAATGGGGAATCGAACGATAATTTGCCTGAGATTAAATTTGCCGAGGAGGTTTTCGATTTTGGAAAAATTACTCAGGGGGAAAAAGTAAGTCATTCTTTTGTGTTTAAAAACACTGGCAAAAAAAACCTGATCATCAGTGGCGCAAGTGGCAGTTGTGGCTGTACGGTTCCGGAATGGCCAAAAGAACCTATTAAACCGGGTGCTGAAGGCAAAATAAATGTAGTGTTTAACAGTGAAGGTAAAAGTGGCTTGCAGGAAAAAACAGTGACGGTTGTTACCAACTGCGAACCAGCAACCAGAATTGTAAAAATTAAAGCGGAAATTATTGTCGCTGAAACAGCAAAAGATACGTATTAACCAAAAAAACAAGTAAAAACCAATGAATCAATTATTTATTTTAATGGCGGGACAGCAGCAAGGACAAGGCGGAGGCATAATGTCTTTTTTACCTTTAATTGCAATCGTAGTAGTGTTTTATTTTTTTATGATCCGCCCTCAAATGAAAAAAGCAAAAGACCAAAAAAAATACATCGAGGGACTGAAGAAGGGAGATAAGATTCTTACAATCGGGGGCATTTATGGTAAAATTGTAGAGGTTCGCGACGACGCTACCATTATTATGGAGGTAGAAGACGGGACCAAACTTAAGATCTCGAAAAATGCCGTTTCAAACGACGCGACAGCCACGTTGAATCAAAACTAAGTTTTGAACACAAACAATTCAAAATACTCATCGGATAAAAAAAAGCCTGGCAAAGCCAAGGCTTTTTTTATTTGTTTAGTACTCGCATCTTTTCTTTGGCTTGTTCACTCGTTAAATACCGTTTACACCTATAACTTTAAAATACCTGTTGTTTTTAAGAACATTCCTCAAAACAAAAAACCTTTGGCAGACATTCCTGAAAAAAATTCGATTGACGCTAAAGCCAGTGGGTTGAAAATAGCCATGATACTTTTAAAACGGCCATTTAAACCCCTTGAGATAGACTTTAATACACTGAAACAGGCAAATCAGAACTATGTAATCTCCGCTTCTCACTTAAATTTCAGAGATGTTTTGCATTTCGAAACCCAGGTTAAAAACATCAGTCCCGACACTCTGTACTTTTCAGTTAAAAGTGGTTTCCAAAAAAATGTTCCTGTAAAAGTACCGTTCTATTTAAAATGCAAAGAAGGTTATGGATACAAGAAGCCAGTACTTAATCCGTCTTTCGTAACCGTTTGGGGAGACACCAGTGTTTTGAAAGACATTGATACTGTTTATGCAAATGCCCTGACTCTCAGCGATCTGAATAAAAACATGGATATACAGCTAGATCTTGTGAAGTCTGATCCTCAGCTGTATCTGAACAACGGAAAAGTTCAGGTGTTTATCGAAGTAGCTAAACTCGTTGAGCAGACTGTGACGATTCCGGTTTATGATCTCAGAAAATCTTTAAGGAATAACATCCGGATTTATCCATCAAATGTGAAGGTGAGATTCACTTCTGTCCAAAACACCTTCAATGAGCAGGACACCTCTTTGTTTAAGGCCATGGTGGACAGCGAAAAAATTAACCCTGAGACAAAAAAAAGCCCCGTATTTCTGAGCACCTTCCCAGGACATGTAACTGTGATGGATATTGACCCAAAAGAAGTTGAAATTTTGATCTTTAAACAACGATGATTATTGGTTTAACTGGAGGTATAGGTTCGGGAAAAAGCACGGTTTCGAAACTATTCGAAATTCTGGGATATGCTGTTTTCTATAGTGATGACGTAGCAAAAGAAGTTTATTTTGATCAAGTAGTTAAAAGGCAGGTTGTTGAATTATTGGGCCCTGAAAGTTATGTCAGCGATTTACTGCTAAACAAAAGCTTTATAAGTTCGAGAATTTTTTCAGACACGATTTTATTACACCGTTTAAATGCTATTATCCATCCGGCGGTAAAAGAACGAATGATGCAATTTGTTGCTGACAATAAGCACAAACATGTGGTTAAAGAGTCAGCGCTGTTATTCGAAGCCAGGCTGGACAAGGAAGTTGACAAGATTGTTGTTGTGGCAGCAGAGGAAGAAATTGTGATAGAAAGGGTTATGAAGCGCGATGGGGCTAACCGCGAGGATGTTATCAAACGCATAAAAAGTCAAATGCCTCCTGAGGAAAAAATCAGAAGGGCAGACTTTGTAATTTACAATAATGAACAGCAGCTTCTAATAACGCAGGTTTTAGAAGTACATCGAAGGCTTTTTTTGTGATGTACAGGAAGGACTACATACAACGGCAATTTGAAGAATTCGGAAAAGTTCTCGCAAGTCTTTTGCTCCTTAAGCGCCAGAAAAACTGGGAAGAATTCGAAAAAGAAATTTCCATTGCCTTTTTAACATATACAGCACAAAATAGTGAGGCCTTAGAAAATTCAGACCTGGAATCTTTTGCAAACAACATTGTAAACTCTAAAACGCTTTCATTTCAACAAAAGAAAATTCTGGCAAACCTTCTTTTTGAAAAAATGAACTATTATTTGGAAAGG
>JAEUTM010000552.1 GCA_016788025.1 Bacteroidia bacterium | reverse complement strand
TCGGAACCTTCGGGGTTGTTTTTTCTCCAGGAGGACTAGGCGCATATCCTTTTATTGTGGGAAGTATTCTCCAGGATACTTTTAAAATCGATGCCGTTTCCGCTTTTGCTTTGCCCTGGTTGTCATGGACAAGCCAATTTGTATTGATTGTCTTTCTTGGACTATTGAGTTTAATTGTATTACCAATTTATAACCGTCAGAGAAATGTCGTTTCATCAACAACTCGGTAATAAACTTGTTTCTAAAGAACAGGCCTTAACAGCGATTAAGGAATTAAAGAAACAGGGAAAGAAAATTGTATTTACAAATGGTTGTTTTGATATTCTGCATCCTGGACACGTTGATTATCTGAGCCAGGCGAGAGATCAGGGAGACTTTTTAGTGTTGGGATTAAATACGGATGACTCCGTAAAACGATTAAATAAAGCGCCTAACAGACCAGTAAACAGTGAAGTCTCGCGCGCAAAAGTACTTGCCGGTCTTGCCTCTGTTGATTGTATTGTTTTGTTTAATGAGGATACACCCTACGAACTGATCAAATTCCTGGAGCCGGATGTTTTGGTAAAGGGAGATGATTATGCCGTGGAAAAGATAGTTGGATACGATCTGGTAACTGCACGCGGGGGAAAAGTAATAACAATCCCTTTCCTTCAGGGATATTCCACAACGAATCTTATTAAAAAAATACTTGGTTAACTCTAGTATTCATCCAAACGAGGAATGCTACGTTTTGGAATTTTGAAATCACTGAGCATCGACGATTTCAGATTAATGGTAAGACTATAACTTTTTCTGGGGCCAAAAGGCACCCAATCTATGCGCGCCTCCCAGCATTTCAAATCGCGATAAATATTTACACTGGTGTAAGTGAGTTTCTGTGTCACAAAATCAAAGTTGGTGCTTATGCCTACTTTCCAGAATTTGGTAGGCATGATGTCTCCCGTAAAACTCAATTTCTGATCGGGATCTAGCCTGTGGTCATCGGGATTTGTAAGCGTAAGAATATAACCAAGACGCAAGTTCCACGGGAGTTGCTCCTGTGAATTCAAATCGTTATTTCCGCCAATTTCAGCACCATTGGTTTGATCCGGCGGTTGCCGGGTTTTTTTTAGCGCTTCCAGCATATTACTTCCAATAGAAGTGTTGATGTTGATGTTCACACTTGTCAAGCGGGCAAGTCGGCCTTCTGTATTGTAAACAAACCGGCTTAAATCGCGTTTCGATGTTTTATCGTAAACGTATGGATTAAAATTTGATCCGGCTGTAATATCAAAATATTTAAACAATACAGTTCTTGCGCTAACGCTGATGTTACTCATTTTGAAACTATCCGCTGCAAAATTATAGGAGCCATTGATCCCCAGATTCTGGAGTATAACGACCTTTTTATAAGAAACACCAGTGTCTGATGTTTGTTTTATTTTTGCTTCCAGGTTATTATTTAAACCAAGACTCAGGCCATTTGTTTTACCTATACCGGGCCCTCCAAAATTCGCTTGTTCGAAGATGGAGTAAGGACGTTTGTTCCCCAGGGTATCATATTGTATTTTTCTCCAGAATCCATATTGTTCTTCCCCGAAATCCGGACGGTAGTTGTAGGTCAGTGTTGGAATCAACAAGTGTCGGATTTGTTTAACCTTTCCTTTCTTAAAAAGGTAGTCCATGTATACTTTGGTTGCAAAGGCAGTGGAAAATGTAGCGTCGTAACCCGCCTCAAAGTCCTTTACCTTTCTGTTTTTAATTACAGGGGTTCTGAAGTTTTTTGTAACCAGGGTATCTCGCCCTGTTACAGGATCTTTAATAACTATGTCAGTGGGCACCATAGTTTCAGAATAATCTTTTCGAATGGTTTCCATATACATTACGGAAGTTAAATTCAGGGCCGGTGTCGCGGTGATATACTTCAGGATATTGAAATTTGTTGAGATCGGCAGGCTGTGTTTGACACCATAGCGCATACTGTCTAAAATACTACTGGCCCCGCGGCCATTACTTGTGCCTTCCCCGCGGTTACTGGTTATGCCTTTAAAAATAGTGGAGTCAAAACCACTAAGTGTATTCCTCGCCTCCAGGATATAGTTTATTCCTAACTTGTCCAAAGCATTTTGATTGGTTGCCGTTTCGCGTTTAAAAGGGAAGAATCGGTTTACATTGTATGTTAAACTCGGAAGGGTAATGTCGACCCGCTTAGTGATGGAGTTTTGACTATGCGTGGCATTAATACTAAGGGAACTAAATTTATATGTCTTTGTGAAATTAATGTTGGACTGAAAGGTATTGGTAAGGTATTGACCTGAATTAACGGCATTAAAACGGTTATAGCTTTGATTTTTCACGTAGTTTACGTTGGCGCCGAAGCGTTGGGACGGATTACTTTTATTATCCTGGGTGTGTTGCCAGCGGACTTCATAGGCGCGCTGTTGGCTGTAGCTGCTGGGAATGTCTTTGTCGCCAATATTAAACTGACTATAGCTGATGAACGTCTGACCAACAGACTTGTATAAAATGTTGTAACGATTGGTGGCATTTAACACCCATGAACCGTTGGCGTAGATATCGCCTTTTAGAATCATATCCGTTTTATCGTTAAACCCAAAATAGTAACCACCCTCCCTAAGATTAAAACCTCTTTCGGCAGAATTACCAAAGGTTGGAAAGATAATTCCGTCGGCGGGTTTTCTTGTGTTAGGAAAGAAACCAAAAGGAAGCCCAAGAGGCGTGGGAACATTTCCGACTTCCAAAAACATTGGTCCCGTCACAATCTTATCATCCGGAATAGCCTTTGCTTTAGTTGCCTTAAATGCAGTGCGAGAATCTACATCCTGGCATGGTATACAGCGCATGTCTTTAAAATAAACGTTGTTCAGGCTGTCTTTTTTAATTTCCTTTCCAACCACCAGCAATTCCCCCTGTTTAGTCAGGGCATTGTAAATCTTTCCCCGTTTGGATTTAAGATTATACATTATTTTGTCGGCCTCCATGGTCTCATCGCCGTCTTTAAATACCGGATTACCGACCAGTTTTCCAGTGCTGTCTGTTTTGCCGTAAGCCGTGATAAGGTTTTTGTTATAATCCAGCTCTATGAATTCGGCTTCGATATTCGTGGAGCCATATTCAACACGCGCTTTGCCATAAAGCAATGCTTTCCCTTCTATTGGTAAAGCAACGATACTATCTTCTGCTTTGTAGTTAACTTTTTCGGTAATTCCGTCCACATCCTCCTCTTCCGGGGCCGCTAGAGTATCAACGCTAACTTTTTTTAACGTATCGGCAGGCTGTGTTTGCGCGTTTATACCGCCAATACCCAGAGATATTAACAGCACAAAGAAGAAAACTACTCTACTATATGGGGGGATAGTCAAACAGAATCAGATAATTTTATTCGTCGTGCCAGGGCACACAAAGCTACAATACTTTAACGTATTGCATGCAATTTTATGAGCGTACATGGTTAAAAAATTACAATATTTTGTTGTATTGACGGGCGTTGCCCTAGCTCTTATTTCATTTAAAGAACCGCCCAAAACAGCTGGCAATGGAGTGAAAGTTGTGGTGATCGATCCGGGTCATGGAGGAAAGGACCCTGGCTGTCAGGGCAGCATACATCGTGAGAAAGATGTGGCTTTAGCTGTAGCGCT
>JAEUTM010000525.1 GCA_016788025.1 Bacteroidia bacterium | reverse complement strand
GCCTAATGGAGATGGAATAAACGACTTGTACTTTATCAAAGCATCAGGCCTCAAAGAAGTAAATGCTACCATCTATGACCGTTGGGGTCATGTTGTATACGAACTTAAAAATGAAAAAGGTCGTATCGAGTGGGATGGTAAAAACCAATATGGTAAAGATTGTGCCGAAGGAACTTATTTCTTTGTGATAAAAGCCACAGGGGCTGACGGTACAGCCTACGACGAAAAAGGAACAATCACTCTCGTTCGATAGTACTAATTCAATAAATTTAAAACCCCGGCTCTTAATGATGCCGGGGTTTTTTGTTTTAAATCAGGTCGGAAAAAAAAACAAAAAAATAAATCAGGTTAAGTTTTAATCATAATTAAAACAATGTTTTTTGTAACACTCCGATTGCCTTTAATTGCGGGCGCTACATCGGGAGTTGAAATAAAAAATTAACTCTCTTTTTTTGAATGTTAACAGGCAAAAATCAAGCATCTTTTTTTTACAAAATTTGGTACGGTGTTTGGATTATAACTTTTGTTAACTCAAATAAAATCACATGAAAACAACTAAACTTTTTGTCGCCTTGCTCGTCCTTTCATTGCTGGCGATATTTCAAACTGGCCGCGCCCAGCAGTTTGAAATTCATCCTATCTACTATACAATTTTCGATGAAGATTCCCTTTCTGGTTTTAATGAGACCGAAGCCCGTGCTCTCGCTATCTACGAAGGATCGTTAGGTTCGGAATTCAAAATAAAAATGTATCGGTTGAAGCGGGAATTCATCAATCAAAAGTATGGCTTGGTAACTGCAAAAACAGGTGTCAATAATAATTACTTTAGTAACCCACTTCCTGTTTCAACGCCGGTTGTACCTGGTTGTGTCAATGAAGACTTTGAGGCATCTACGGCGGGACCGATCACAACAACCAATCAAATAGCAGGTTGGACGGTTGTAGAGGGATACAACGGGGATGTGTTCAGCTCAAGCGCACCATCTCTTACTGCTGTATTTCCGAATGGATTAAGTGGAGCGAACTCCTGTAATCTTTTAGGTTGTTGTCCTTTGCCTCCTTCGCATTCACAATTAATAGATTGTAGTGCTCCGGGAGGTTATATTGACAATACCATTGGCGCTCAATATCCGATTTTCTCAGTATTTGGTACGGGTACGGTAGCAGGAGCTGCAGCCAGTAATACTGACATAACCCAGGGAATGTTTGGTACCAAGGTTATTCGACTAAACGACCCTGTTACGCAGGATCGCAGTATGGCTAAACTTTCTAAGACATTTTCAGTTTCAGCAAGCAATGCATTGTTTCAGTTCGCATTTATTTCGGTATTTGCTCCCAATCACAATTGTTGTGAAGCCGGGGCTTTTCAGATTAAGTTATATGATCATGGTCCGGCAGCGAATGGTACTCCAACAATCATTACTTGTCCTTCTTTCTCTGTATCTGCACCAAGTTCTCAGTGCACGCAGACTGTTCCAATGACCTATTATAATGTTAACTCCTGGACACCCGCAACTGTTAATAGCGCCATTATTTATAATCCCTGGAAATTAAGCTCTATGGATATGACACCGTATATAGGAAAATACATTACAATAGAAGTTCTGGTAAGCGATTGTAACCAGGGTGGTCACTTTGGTTATGTATATTTTGACGCACAATGCGGACCTATGACTGTATATGGTAACGGAAATCCGTATGATGCAGGTACAAATGTTATTGTGCCAACCTGTGGTGCCGCGGGCGCTACTATCTGTGCTGCTGACGGTCTTGGTCCTTACTCATGGGCT
>JAEUTM010000524.1 GCA_016788025.1 Bacteroidia bacterium | reverse complement strand
AGAAACCAGAAGGCGTTATTGTTCAGTTAGGCGGACAAACTGCGTTGAAACTAGCTGAAAAGTTAGATCGCTATGGAATTAAGATCATTGGTACAGACTTTAAGTCACTGGACCTTGCAGAAGATCGCGGAAGCTTCTCCACCCTTCTGAAAAATAATAATATTCCGTATCCGGATTTTGGTGTTATTGAAGACGCCGAAGCAGCAATTACACTTTCAAAACGTTTAGGTTTCCCCCTACTCGTACGTCCAAGTTACGTTCTTGGTGGGCAAAGTATGAAGATCGTAATCAATGAACAGGAGTTGGAACAGCATGTTGTAAAACTTCTGAACGACTTGCCAGACAATAAAGTATTATTGGATCATTTCCTTGAAGGAGCGATAGAAGCCGAAGCCGATGCAATCTGCGACGGGAAAGACGTTTACATTATCGGTATCATGGAACATATCGAGCCGGCGGGTATTCACAGCGGTGATAGTTACGCGGTTCTTCCTCCTTTTGATTTAACGGAAGATGTGATCAAACAAATTGAACAACATACAAAAACGATCGCTCTTGCGCTTAACACAGTTGGATTATTGAATATCCAGTTCGCAGTTAAGAACGGGAAAGTATACATCATAGAAGCCAATCCAAGAGCTTCCCGAACTGTTCCGTTTATTGCCAAGGCTTACGATGAGCCGTATGTGAACTACGCCACAAAGGTGATGCTTGGTGAAAAGAAAATAAAGGATTTTAAATTTGAACCTAAGAAAAAAGGTTATGCTATAAAGATCCCTGTGTTTAGTTACGAAAAATTCCCGGAGATCCAGAAAGAACTCGGACCTGAAATGAAGAGTACCGGAGAAGCAATTTATTTTATTGATGACCTACACGACGAGTTTTTCCAAAACGTATACAGCGAAAGAAATTTATACCTGAGTAAATAATTTTATGAGATCTATTAAATATTTTGGTGCTGCTTTCGTTTTATTGGCACTTGCTTATTGCAAAAGCACAAAAACAAATACCTCTTCGGCTTCAAATAACACTGCAGAGGAAACAAAAATGCCGGCTGTGTCTTTTACTCCAAGTGAAAAACAGCTGCAGATTGCCCAAACACGTTGGCCAAATACAACCGCCGACGAATTAAGTCAGGGATATTCCATTTATACAACCAATTGTAATAAATGTCATGTCCTATACAACATTACAGAATTTGGTGAGAAAAAGTGGATCCATGAAATTTCAGATATGGCTCCTAAGGCCGAACTAAATAAAGAACAAACGGCAAAACTCACCAAGCACATTTTGTCTTTCAGAGAAGCTAACGCTAAGCCGAAAACTAACTAGTTACTCAATCTTGAATTTCCCCGTCGACACTACTCCTTTATCGTTTTTAATCGAATAGAGGTACAGACCAGGCTTAGGATTTTTTAACCTGATTGAGTTTTTCGTTTCAAGTAGACTCTGGTGATAGATTTCCTGTCCAAGAGCCGTTAATATTATTAGTTGATATTTGCCTTTTTCTGCTGGAACAGACACTATAAATTCTCCATTATTCGGGTTTGGAAAAAAAGAAAAATTTGAGGTCATAGCTTCTTTTTTCAATCCAACACATTCGTCAACATGCTGCACAAAACTTGCAGACACAGGACACCCGGCCGTATTGATACCGGTGACCGAAAACAAAGAAGTGCTGTCAGGAGACACAAATATCGTAGGAGTTTGATCTCCTGTATTCCACAGACAGTTCAACATTCCCGCGGCTGTCAGAATAGCGGTTTCTCCCTTGCAAATTACGCTATCTGTGCTATGATTAATCTGCCCCGGACTTGAAAGGCTAAGTCCTACTGTCCTGGAAATGGGAGTACAAAGCGTTGGTTCATTGATCATTAACGTATAAACTCCTGAAGTAGTTGTACTAAATACGGCATTGGAAGAGCTAAATCCATTTGGACCAGTCCACTGATAAGAAAGAAATCCTTCAGGTGCTGTAATTGTGGCCGCTGGAGCGCATACCTGTTGTGTTGAATCTTGCGATGGGAAAACGTTAATAGCGAGAGAGCGACATTCAGAATCAAAATAAGTATAACCCACATGGCCGCCTGCATTACAATCTGCGACAAGAACTTCTATCGTAACGTAGTGTCCGATATAGGCGCCCAGATCAATTGAACGGATTTCCCAGGGATGATAGATATTACCAAAAAACGAGCTTGGATTAAAAGGTGTGAATGAATAAGCCTGATAATACTGAATCGGGGGAGACGCAGATTGGTTCGACATAAAAGTAAATGTGGGGCAAACAAGGGTGGTGGGTGTATTGCTGGCATTAGAACCATGATCATACATCAAGATCTTTAATGATGTTGCATCGCATTGCAATGTGTGCCCTGGAGTCAAATAGGATGCAAATGCGTATTGAAAAAAATCACTTGTAGGATTTACAAGAAATGTTTTTGAAAGTTTTGTAATGTTGTAATCGCCGGCTAGTAAGTTATTTAAGCGGATAACTTTGGATCCGAAAAGTCCCTGTGGAATATGGGTGTTTGTACTTGCTGCGCCACTTATTGTTCCTGTTCCAAATACCGAAAATACTGGATACTGCGGGCCGAACCCGTTGTCAATGTAGCCGCCAGGTGTACTACAATCTACTAGCTCAGAGGCATTCGGCGGCATCGGGCAACATCCCATCAAATTACAGAAATCCGCACCATTCAGTCCATTCGGAAATACAGCTATTAAAGACGAATCGCTTAAAGAATCCACATAGCCATTATACCCCTGCAATACTGTCCAACCGGCAATCTGATTTGTAGCAGTTATAAGACCTGGAATAGAGCCTTCAAAATCATTATTTAAACACCCTACCACCGTTGAAGGTTTCGCTGCATTAATATAACTGGTTTGGTAAGCATTAGATACTAAGCCATATTTGTTTTTGATGAACTCGCGTTTCATGCGGTACATTTTGATCTTGAACTCTGAGCCAAGATAATTCTCTTTAATTGCTGTTGCGCGAGCCTCTGATTCATTAAAACCGCTTAAAGAGTCAGCGTCAAAAATGCTGAAATAAAGCGGGTGAATCTCGAATTGTTGCGCAGGTAACGATGCAGTAAACAAGAAGATCAGCAGAAAGGGAAACAAATAGAAGTTTTTCATGGGTGAAGAAATAAACTTCATCAAAGATATAAATTAAATTAACCGAATTTCCTCATTCAAACACCCCGCAAAATAAAAAACTCCATCCTTTTTATAGAATGGAGTTTTAAAACAGGGGTTAATGTAATCTATCTAACTAATGTAATGGTACCTTTTTCGTCGTAAGCAGTCCCGTCCTCACCTGTAGCTTTTATCACAAAGAAATAAGTTCCTTCGGCACAATCTTTACCATATTGATTCTTACCATCCCACTCGATACGACCTTTTTCATTTTTAAGTTCGTATACAACATGACCCCAACGGTCATAGATGGTAGCATTTACTTCTTTGAGGCCTGATGCTTTGATAAAGTACAAGTCGTTTATTCCATCTCCATTAGGC
>JAEUTM010000503.1 GCA_016788025.1 Bacteroidia bacterium | reverse complement strand
GGGACAGGTTTCTGGGTATGAATTCCGGAAGTGTAATTATTGGAACTGGTTCCGAGTGGAGCCCTGCAACATTTACAATTAACCAATGGCAGCACGTGGCGCTGGTTTACACGGCTTCCGATGTTCGTTTTTATTTGAATGGCGTTGAACATTATACCACCACAGCTCAAAGTTTAGGCATGACAACAAGTAAATTTCTGATTGGCTGCCGCAATAGTCCTATCGCTGAATTCGCTGCTGCTCAATTTGATGAAGTGCGTGTATGGAATACGGCACGTACTCAATGTGAAATTCAAACTTACATGAACGCTGAGATCACATCAACCGCTTCGGGACTTGTTGCAAACTACCACTTTAACCAGGGTATTCCATCCGGATCCAACACTGCTGTGACAAGCTTAACTGACGCTGCTGGCAGCAACACCGGTACTTTGACAAGTTTTGTACTCACTGGCTCCGTATCTAATTGGGTGTCGCCAGGAGGCGTTATCAGCGGATCAACAACGCCAGCACCTCCAACATCCTCCATACTTGTAAGTGGAAACTCCAATTCTATCACGCCTGGTTCAACAGTTACGAGCACTCTAAACTTTACAGATTTCGGTACTGCGGTTACCCGCACATTTGTGATTCAAAATTCAAACCTGGGAGTATTAAATATTGCGAGTCCTTATTTCACAGGAACAAACGCCGCCGATTTCTTGGTAACTACGCTGCCTTCCGAAAGTCTTGCCGCTTCAGCTACCACATCCTTTGTAATTACTTTTTCCCCTTCTGCTAATGGAGTGAAAAATGCAACTCTGAACATCAGCAACAATTCTTGCGGTATTCCTTTATTTAATTGCGCAATTACTGCAACACCACCAACGGCAAGTGGCTTAAGTTTTTCCGGAGCTTCTAACTATGTGAGCGTTAGCGGACACACACTTAACGGCCAATCTTTCACCATTGAATTTTATGCACAAAGAACCAGCACGCTTACGAATGATTTTATTTATGGCCAGGGCGTTTCCACTACTAATGGAGGACTTCATATAGGATTTTACGACCATTCGATAAGCGACAATCTTGTTTTTGATTTTTGGAACGATGCCATATCGGCAACCAATTCAGATTTTAACTGGCATCACTGGGCTTGTGTTTACGACGCTTCTGCCCCTGCCGGCGCTAAAAATCGTTTTATTTACCGTGATGGTGTTATTGCAGCCATGGATACTTATACTGGTACTTATACAGGAACCGGAACATCTTACATCGGTACCACTCCATGGAGTATTGTGGGAGATGCTTTTGAAGGAAATCTGGATGAAATGCGCGTATGGAGTATAGCGAGGTCCCAATGTGAAATTCAAACCTATATGAATTGTGAGATTCCCGCAGCAGCACCTGGATTAATCAGCAATTATCATTTCAATCAGGGGTCACCTGGTTTAAATAACAGCGGTATTAATACACTTGTTGATGTTTCAAGTACACCGCATACAGGGACACTTTCAGGATTTGCCTTAACAGGTAGCGTTTCTAACTGGATATCTCCATCTGCAATAGCCTTGAATTACACAAATACTGCGGTGCCAAATGCTTCTTTTGTAATTAGTGGAAACGGGAACAATGTGCCTGTTGGTGCGACTACAAGTACAACTAATTTTACTGATTTTGGAACAAACACCACGCGTACATTTGTAATAGCTAATCCGGGCAGCGCGCCTTTATACGTTAACACTGGTTATGTTACAGGTGCAAACGCTTCGAATTTTATTGTGACAGCTACACCTGGAAGTGTTATTGCCGGGGGCTCTTCCGACAATCTTGTTATAACCTTTTCTCCTACCGCACTAGGGACAGCCAGCGCCATCCTAAACATTGTGAGTTCAGACTGCACGTATCCAACTTATAGTT
>JAEUTM010000501.1 GCA_016788025.1 Bacteroidia bacterium | reverse complement strand
TTTTTCAAACAAATAAAAAAGCGAGGGCAGGGCCGATCTCAGATTGTGTTTTTAAGCCTTACGGAACTCCAAATAAAAGCTGGTCCCCAGGTTTTTTTGCGATTCGAACCAGATTGTTCCGCCAAAGCCTTGAAGGATGTTTTTAACCATTGCCAGGCCAAGGCCCGAACCGGTATTTTTAGTGGTGAAGTTAGGCGTAAAAATCTTAGGCTTTTGAATTTCATCAATTCCGCAACCGTTATCCTTAACACAAACAACAATGGTTTTGTCTTTTATCTCACAATAAACATCAATCTGTGGCTTATTCACTTCGTCGAGCGCCTGAATGGCGTTTTTAAAAATATTATTAAACACCCTCAGGCATTGGTCACGATCGCCCTTCACTAAAAGTTCCGTTGCATTGATATGATTTGTAATTGCAATGTTTTTTTCATTCTGAAAAATAAGTGAGGATGTCTTAATGATCTCAACCAGGTTCACATCCTGGAGATTTGCAGCAGGTAGTTTCGCAAAATTACTGAACTCGCTCGCAATTGCCGCCAGGGAATCGATCTGTTCGATAATCCCGGCGCTTGCCTGCGCAAACTTCTCTTTAAAATCTTCAGGATTCTGTTTCATCAGATGCTGCAGATACTGAAGATTAAGCTTCATGGGCGTAAGCGGATTTTTAATCTCGTGAGCTACCTGCTTTGCCATTTCCCTCCATGCACTCTCTCTTTCACTCTGCGCAAGCAAACCAGCGCTTTCTTCGAGCTTCACCAGCATTTGATTGTATTCGGAAACCAGTTTCCCTATCTCATCGTTACTTTGCCATACAATTTTTTCATTTTGTTTTCCGAGGGTAATGTTTGCCAACTGCTGTTTGATAATCCTCAGAGGTTGCGTGATAAATCCGGAGAGAATTAAACCGGAAAGGATACTTATCACAAACAGTATTACATATACATTAATGAGCGCACTTATTATGCCCGATAACTCATTTGCAAGATCGTTTTGCCTTGCAAAATAAGGGAGGTTTAAAAACCCGGAGAGTTCTTTCTTTTCGTTGAAAAGTGGAGTATACAATGAGGTGTACTTTAAAGTTCCTGCACGCGCATTCACACTTTCAGAAGAAGAACGGTTGGAGCTCATCTGAGCGAAGGCCTTCGGGTTCATTAATTGTGCGGCCAGCCCGAGTTCATAGAGTTTTGGTTCACTGGTGTTATATAAGTTCCCGTCTTTGTGAAACAAACTGATTGGTGTATTAAATAAACGCGCATACTCCTTGAGTTTTAAATTTACCAGTTCTTTTTGCGATTCATCAAACAATTGCTGTGGTTTAAATTGATCTGAAAGTTCGTTGATAATGATTTCTGTCTTCTCTTCCAGCTGTTTCTGGTTGTTTCGCTCAAACTGACGCGTAACAAGTCTTCCCGAAGTGATGCCCACTGCGGTCATAGCAAGAATGAGTAATAAAATGATAATTGTCTGAATTCTTCTTGTTAAGGTTGGACTGCTGTACTGTCGGGCAAAGCCCCAGGAATATAAAAGGTAAGAACAGAAGATCATCAGTGCAAAAAACAAAAGCAGGTAAGAGTTAAAGGTGAAAAAATAATTCAACTCTCTTTTCTCCTGGCTTATGATTACAGTGGTATCCTCGTCGGGATAAAAGAAATAATGCGTATACAAAGTGTTTGTATGAACGAGGGTTGAAGAGTCGGGAAGGAAAAAAGGGTAATTAAAATCTCCATAACGGTTCGATAATTGACGATGTCTGTAAACTGCATGACTGAAGTTTTTCAGCCTTTCTGGCTTTTGTTGAGAACGGTCGAGCAGAAGGTCCGGAAAACTTCCAAGTTCCTCATATTGCTTGGGCTCCATAAGTACATATA
>JAEUTM010000468.1 GCA_016788025.1 Bacteroidia bacterium | reverse complement strand
CTTTTGAGGACTGTTATAAACAGCTCGTTGATTTCATGACCAAGGAAGACTTAGTTGAGCAAGCGCTTGAATATCTGGCTGAGGATAGCAATTGGAATAATGGCAGACAGAGAAGTCTTATTAACGCGTTTGCCTCCATCTATCACCGCGATTTCGAAGCAGAACATTTTGGATTGTTATGGAAAGAGTCGCCGGCCATTCATTTGAAGGAAATTATCTTTAACGCCACAGAATTCCACTTTGCTTTGCCCTTTCATTTTCAGAAGACCGAGTTTTCATCGAATCAACATGAAGGCGCTGAATATATTGGCAACCGTAAAATTCACATTCCGATTGAAATGGCAAAAGAAATTCGCCTTGCTGATATTATTGCTGCTTCTTCCTGTGTCCCATTCGGTTTTGAACCGATCAATTTTCCGGATGATTTTACGCACGAAGAATCCGTGCATCTTAAGAATAAATCGATGCTTCCGGTTTATTCAACCGATGGCCAGAAAATAAAATTTCCAATTGGTTTAATGGATGGCGGTGTTGACGATAACCAGGGAGTTGATGCCTTGATTAATGCCGAAGAAAGAATGAAGAACTATCGGGAAAATAATTGGGCCTATCGTTCGCAGGATAAAAAGTCTGTTGATCTTTATATTATTTCCGACGGCACAAATCCGGGCATGGAAAGTTATGTTCGTCGTACCCGCGATAAAATTCCATTCATGGGCAAATGGAGTTTCAAATGGCTGAGAGTTTTCGGACTCAGTAGTTTTTCGTTAGGTTCGGTAGCATTGTTTTTAGCAGCACAGGCAAAATCTATTGGCTTGGCCATGACCATGTCTATACTGGGCACACTTGGAATCGTTCTGGCCTTGGTATTCCTGATCTTTTCCCGTGGTTTCACCGGGCTTTTCAGACGTATGGGTGTACCTTCTTTTTTTATAAAACGTGTAAGACATGTAGATAAATTAAAATTTGCAACGCTTAATGATCTGATTGTTAATCGCAGAACATCGGTGGTGCAGATGATCACCAAGGTATTTATAAAACAGATGCGCTGGTTCGGATTCGAGCGGGTATACGGTGATAATGGCTGGAAGCCTCGTTTGATTATGAATGCTGTGTTTGAACTAACGAAAGAGGAAGTGATAAAGCGCAAACGTAAATATCCTTATTATAGCGAAGAGCTTATTGAACCTGGTGACAAGATAATGGCGGTTTCCGCTAAGGCTCTAACAAAGGGAACAACCCTATGGTTTACGGAAGATGAATTAAAGGGGGAAGATAAAATGTCCGACAGCATTATCGCCTGCGGTCAGTTTACCATGTGTTTTAATTTGCTCGAGTACTACGAGAAATTTCTCAAGAATCCCAAGTATGCGAAGGACTATGAAAAATATAGTCCGGATTTAAAATTTGCGCTGGACGAATTGCAGGATCAACTGCTTCGTGACTGGAGAAAGTTTAAAGACGATCCTTACTGGATGGTAAAGGAAATGCGTTCGAAACTCTGGTAAGTCAAATTTTCCCTTCTTTTAAAACGTCAACAATTGCAGGATCCAACAAAGTGCTTGTATCTCCTAAATTTGAAGTATCGCCCTCTGCAATTTTTCGAAGGATTCTACGCATTATTTTTCCACTTCTTGTTTTAGGTAGTCCCGGTACAAATTGAATTTTATCAGGCTTTGCAATTGGACCAATGATCCGCGTTACAGTCTGAAGAATGTCCTTTCTGGTAAGCTCTTCATTTATGTGAGTTTTTTCAAGGATCACATAGGCATAAATTCCCTGTCCTTTTATGTCGTGTGGATAACCCACAACCGCACTTTCAATCACGCCAGTGTGCATGTT
>JAEUTM010000464.1 GCA_016788025.1 Bacteroidia bacterium | reverse complement strand
TCACCGGGCGCTACGGCTGACGCCGCTACTACCTCTACAATGAGCATGGGCTGGTTCCCTGGATACGCTATTAATATTGAAACAGGCGAGCGTTTAAATATGGCCTTCGGTGAAGACAGTTACCAGAAAGAGAATAATGGGAATGATATGATCTGGAATCCGACAGGTAACTATAACTTCCCGTATCAATATGCAATGGGCGGCAAACACTTTGTTTACGTTTTTGCCGGAAATTCTATTGAGTCGAAGTTTTATAATGATCCGAATGCAAGTACAAAATTCGGGTGGTTTACCGACCTTGATGGAAAAGAATTCGGTGTGGGACGTTATGATGAAGGTAAAAAATTGATGACGATTTTGAATGCTTTCTTTACATTTGATAACTTATCGAATACCTTGGGTGCCGGTGGATTTGCGCCGCTAAATGTTATCGAAAGGGATATCATGTGGGTGTCCATTCCAATGCCTGCTCCAGGTTTTGCTTTCAGAACACCTGATCAAATGCCTTCAGATGTGAAGTTCCAGATTAACGTGTCAAAACCTTATCGTTATGGTTTCTCGGGTATGGCTTCAATACCGAACTATACCGCAACACAGTTAATTCATATGAATAAGCCAATTGCCGTAAACAGTCCGTCTTTGCTTACAACAGATATCAATCCTTCCGGAGAAGCAGTGAATAATAACTTCCCGTTCTATAATTTTAATACAACTGACATTGCAACACTTTATAATCAAGGTCAGGTAACTAAAAATGCATTAGACAGGGTAATGATTGTTCCTAACCCTTATTATGGATCTTCATCTTACGAGATTAATCGTACAGACAACAAGATTCGTATTACTAATTTACCGGATAAGTGTACGATTAAAATCTTTACTATGAATGGTACGCTTGTCAGAACAATTAAGCGTGACGTTACAGGTCAGGAAGATATCTACCTGGGTACTTCTGCCGGTGGAAATGATATTAAAACGGCCAAGCGTTCTTCTTTTGTAGAGTGGGATTTGAAAAATCAAAGCAATATCTCAGTTGCAAGTGGTTTATATATCATTCATATAGACGCACCAGGTGTTGGTGAGAAAATATTGAAATGGTTTGGTGTAATGCGTCCTCTGGACGTTCAGAGCTACTAATCTAATTGGAGAAAGAAATTATGAAGAGAAATCTAAAATATGTTGTTTTATCGGTAGCGTTGGTGTCTTCGGGACTGCTACAGGCGGGTAACCCTGAACGTATGGGACAGGCGGGTGCCGGACAATTATTAATTAATCCCTATGCACGTAACGCGGGGATGGTTGGTGCAAATTCGGCAAAAGTTAAGGGGCTGGAAGCCCAGTTCCTGAATATAGCCGGAACAGCGTTTACCCGTAAAACAGAAATCATCTTTAACCGCTCAAGCTGGTTGGTAGGGAGCGATATTAACATTAACAGCTTTGGCATCACACAAGGTGTTGGAGAGGTGGGCACAATAGGGCTCGGCGTTGTCGCAATCAATGGTGGAAAAATTCCTATCACCACGGAAGAGCAACCGGAGGGCGGACTTGGGACATTCAATCCTAGTTTCTATAACATCAGTTTGTCCTATGCTAAAATGTTCTCCGATGACATTTATGGTGGCGTGAACTTTAAGATTCTAAGCGAACAGATTCCGAATGCTGCAGCAAGAGGGATAGCAATTGATGCCGGCATTCAATATCATACAGGTAAAAACAAACAGATACATTTTGGTATTGCACTTAAAAACTGGGGACCTAAAATGCATTATGCGGGTGACGGTTTATCGAAACAGACTTCAATAAACTCCTTCAACAATACTTACGAATTAACTGTTAACAACCGTTCGGCTAACTTCGAGTTACCTACGCTCATCAATATCGGCGGAGCTTATGATATCTATTTAATGACGGATTCAACAGGAGCTCCTAAGAACCATAGATTGTCTTTAAATGCAACATTTACATCTAACTCTTTCACTTATGATAATGGGTTATTTGGACTTGAATATGCATGGAAAGAAATGCTCATGCTCCGCGCGGGTTTATATGTTGAAAAAGACATTTTCAAAGACACAAGGAGTACCGCATTCACCGGACCGGCTGCTGGTATGACGTTTGAATTACCGTTTGGAGAGAAAAAATCTACAGTCGGTCTGGACTATTCTTACCGCTTCACCAACCCTTTTTCAGGGGTTCACACTTTTGGGATCCGCGTGAACCTTTAAAAAAAAGTATTAACTTTACATAAATCAAGAACTGAGTCCCGGTGAAAACCGGGATTCTTTGTTTTTTTAACGAGAGATATATGGCACAGCAAATTGGATATTACACAG
>JAEUTM010000445.1 GCA_016788025.1 Bacteroidia bacterium | reverse complement strand
CACATCAGCTTCACCAGCTTACCAGGCTGTGGCTTCGCAGTATTTTCCTTATTTGTTAGAGAATAAACAAACACAGGCCAACAATTTTAAGTTTTATTCAAAGAGACAGGAAGACAAGGATAAAGTTGTGGCCGACGATCATTTACACTACCATGCCAGTCCTGCCAATCCGGGCGCTTTTGAGTCGCTTGCTAAAGTAAAATTGCCTTTTAAAATTGATTCTCTTATCGAATTTCCTTTTGGCGGGAAAGCCGATTTGGCTGCGGTTTGTGACCGCGAAGGTCAGGTTGTTTTTGTAAGAGCAGATTTTAAGATCAAAAATTCCAAAAATCAATTAGAGTCTTGTATTTCCATCAATAACAGGGAGAATAACGAAGCCTTAAGTTACACTTCTAAATCAGGCATTGATTTTGTGCCAGCCAATGATTCAACAATGACGCTCATCACAGACCTTTTTGTGGGAACAATATTTAAAGAAGCACATGGCAAATCTGATCTGAGTTGTTATTTGTGGAATAGGGGGAAAGAGAATTTAGTTTTGACCGGATATGAAATCAAAGTGATCGATTACTGGCAGAACAAATGGCATTTTTGGGATTAATGCATGGGCCCCTCATTCAGAGGCTTCAGAACAGAGTAGTCAGGCCGAAGAATCTGTACTAACGGGCCAATGGCCTGGATTCATTCTTTAGGATCAAAAAAAGCAGTATGTCTTAAGAGATAAGCTCTTGAGATTCTTCGCTGCCAGTCATCACTCGCTATGCAGCTCTGATCCGATAGCCTATCGGATGACAAGCTACAAGGCCACTGCTAAATATTCTTCTCCATCCTGAAGTGCTGGATAATTCCCCAAAGTAAAAAAGACGTCTCTGCAATGGTGTAACCGGAAGCTTTATAAAATTCTACGGCATTTTCACGGGCCTGCAGTTCAATTTTCTGAAGCTCCATTTCTTTTCCCTTTTTTTCGAGATACTGAACAATGAGTTTACCAAGACCTTTGCCCTGGTAAGCATTGTCAACGGCCATATAACGGATTTGTCCGATTTCGTTTTCATTCTCCTGCAATCTGCCACAGGCAATTACTTTTCCATTTTCGTCGCTGATATAAGCGTTGATGCTTCCTTGTTCATGACCGTCGGTGGCTGTGTCTTTTGGCTGATCCCAGGGTTTACGCAGGATCTCATAACGCAGATCAAGGATCGCTTCTACTTCAGAAGCGGTATGTGCCTGTTTTACCTCAAACATCTTCATTAAACTTAAATGCAATCCCGGATACGGTGTTCAGGGCTTTACCCTTGTGTTTAAAGCTTCTCAGCATGGCTTTGGCTTCAGGAAGCTCAAACACTTCTTTCAGGTTACGGATCTTGCCCAAAGGTATGTCTCTTTTAAGGCACTGCGAAAACAGATCCTTAAAATTAAATTGCTTTACATAGTCAAACAGAATTGCATAGAGTTGCTTTCTGTTTCCAACTCTTAAATGATTGGTGGCGTATTTGGGATCGCTTGCTAAATTGGCAAACTGAATGAGTTCACAGAGTTGTTTAAACTGTTTGTTGCTGCCAATGGCAAAGGTTACCAGTTGTTTGTCCTTGGTTTCAAAGATCTCGCCATAAGGCGCAATGTTGGGATGCAGGCTTCCTTCTGGTTTTGGCAGATGATGTGCTATTAACCAGTTTGTGGCTTGGTTTGCCAGCGAAGCAATGGCGCTGTCAAAAAGTGATACGGAGATGTCTGATCCTTTTCCGGTTTTGTAACGTTTTAAAAGTGCAATTAAAATGGCTTCTTTTAATTGGTGACCGGCCAACAGATCAATCAAAGCAACGGGCATTTTTAAGGCCTTGCTGTTTGTTTCACCGTTCATTGACATAAATCCGCTTTCTGCCTGCAAGATCAGGTCATAAGCGGAGCGTGGAGACTCCGTTCCAAAACCGTTGATGGAAGCATAAATAATTTTGGGATTAAGAGCGCTCAGGGTTTTATAATCCAGGTGAAGTTTTTCGTCATTGCCGGATTTAAAATTGCTGATGACAATATCGCAGTCAGCAACGAGTGTATTTAGTTTTTTTAGCCCAGCTGTTGAACTGAGATCTAAAGAAATAGATTCCTTAAAGGCATTTACACTCCAGTAATAAGCGCTGGTATCGTCTTTCGGATCTTCCTGTTTTAACTTCCAGCTCCTGGTAACATCGCCGCTTGTTTTCGGATTTTCAACTTTAATAACCTTTGCGCCGAGTTCTGCAAAAAAATAACCGACGCTTGGTCCTGCCAACACGCCGGCTAATTCGATAACTTTTAAATCTTTAAACAGGTCTTTCACAGCTTCAAGATCTAACGCAGCTCTGCACCGAGTTTTTCTTTATAATTTGAAATGAGTTTTTCCATCACACCGTCAATTTGTTTGTCGGTAAGCGTGGCTTCGTTGTTCAGCAAAGTAAAACTCACTGCATAGGATTTTTTGTTTCCCAATTTTTCCCCTTCGTAAATATCAAAAAGGTTCACTTCTTTCAGGAATTTTTTCTCTGTTGAAAAAGCGATCTCTTCAATATTTTTAAAGCTCACCGATTTATCAATCAATAAAGCCAGGTCTCTTCTCACAGAAGGAAACTTACTGATCTCTTCAAACTCTATTTTTTGTTTGGAGAAGGCTTTTACAAGGCTTTCCCATTTCAGATCTGCGAAATAAACAGGCTGGTTAATTCCAAAACGTTTTAAATCTGCACGGGAGACAGAACCAAATTCTGCAAGGGGCTTATTGTTCAATAAATATGTCAGACCGTATTCCAAATGCGAATTCGAACTGTCCTGGCTTTTTAATTTAGTAACACCGCATTTGGCCAATAAATTGTCCAGCGCCGCTTTCAGGAAAGAGAAGTTTGCATCCTGGTCGAGTTTGTAT
>JAEUTM010000423.1 GCA_016788025.1 Bacteroidia bacterium | reverse complement strand
TTTTCTGCGGGATTGCTTTATAGGTTTAAAGACGCATTGATACCAACCATTGAACTTGAAAAATCCAATTTTGCGGTAGGCATGTCGTATGACGTTACACTGTCTAAACTTTCTTCGGGAACCAAATACAGAGGAGGTTTTGAGATCTACCTCCGACTGAAGGCCCTTGATTCATATTTGTATAAGGACAAGGAAAAACCAGGAAAACCAGACGCAAGCGACGGGCAACCGAAATACTAAATCCTCACTCCGACTACCGTTATATCGTCTACCTGCTCGAGGACTCCGATCCAGTCGCTTAAGGCTTCAGAGAGTTTAAGTTGTTGAATCCGGGCATCTTCCTGCGAAATGGATAGGAGAAGTTCCTTTAAACGCTTCTGCATGAATTTTTTTCCTTTGCTTCCACCAAACTGATCTGAAAAACCATCCGTTACGGAATAAACCATATCTCCTTTTTTCAGAGGGATATTAAATTCAGTAAATGATTCACTGTCTTTTGCATGTTTACCAACGGGCATTTTATCGAAACCCGACTCGATAAATTCTGTTTTACCATTTTCAGTCCGCACCACCCAAACCGGGTTATGCGCAGCAGCCACGTCCATTTGAAGTTTAACAAAGTCGAATACCATCAGGCTGCAATCCATACCGTCTTTGCCTCCTTCTTCGCTTCCGTCTTTTTTTAAACGATCAATTATGTTTTCCCTGGTAATATTTAAAATCTGCGCAGGCGTATTGGACCTTTCTATTGCTTTTTCAAGACTTGTGATATTTAAAAGACTCATGATGGCTCCGGGAACACCATGTCCTGTGCTGTCAGCGGTAACCAAAACAAATCGTTTATCGTTAAGAGTGGCGGCCCAGTAGAAATCACCACTTACAATAGCTTTGGGTTTAAACAACACAAAATATTCTTTAAGATTGGCGTCAAGGATTTCTTTGGTAGCAAGGAAAATTCGCTGGATTCGCTCTGCGTAATTTATGCTGTCGCTTATCTCCTTATGTTTTTCTTCGATGATTAGCTTTTGTTGCTGGGTTTCCTTTTCCTTTTGTTCAATAATTTGTTTTTGTTTTTGGGTAATCCGGAAACGATTGTACATAAACAATGCAAACAGGGTTACAAGACCAATTCCAACAAACAAAGCGGTACGCTGAACTTTCTGTTCCCGTAATTTTGCATCGAATACTTTGCGTGCTTCCGCTGTTTTAATACTGTCTGCGGTTACTTTCTTCTCGTACTCATATTGCAGAGCTTTTCGCAAAAAGGCTTTCCTTTTATTTTCGTTATTCAAACTGTCGCTCATTTGCTTGAACAGCACTTCCATGTCATAGGCCTTCTTCCAGTTACCGGTTTTGCTATACAGCCTGCTTAGTGTGCCGCTCGCGTCCATAATATTTCCCGGAAAATGAAGCTCCTGAGATAGTTTCAGACTTTTTTCTGCTATATCAATAGCAGCTTGCATTTGACCATTCTCAGAAAACCCCACAGCAATATGATTAGCACTAAGCGCCATGCCCTGCTTGTCTCCAAGTTTTTCCCAGTATTCGTAACTCTTGCGCCAATATAAAAGCGCTTTGGCAGGATCGCCCTGCTTCTGATACAAAGCCCCAAGGCTGTTATAACAAAATGCTACACTCGCAATATTACCCGCTTCCTCGGAAATTGCCAGGCTTTTCTCCAGATATAATAAGGCTTTTTCAAAATTTCCCTGTTTTGAATAAATAGAAGCCATGTTATGAAGAGAACCGGCCATGGTATAAGCATCATTAATCTTTTCCTGAAGTTTAAAACACTTTTCATAATATTCAAGCGCTTTTGGAAGATCATTTTGTGAGGAATATATGGCTCCAATATTATTGAAGGTCTTTGAAAGGCCCATATAATCTTTGATGCGCTCCTGGATCTTTACGCTTTTTTTATAATACTCCATTGCACTGGAAATATCGCCCCTGTTGTCGTACAACAACCCAATATTGTTTAATGATTCCGCCACGCCCATTTCATATCCTATTTTTTCACTCAGAGCCATACTTTTTTTATAACAGTCGAGTGCCTTATCGATCTCACCCAGGTTTTGATGTGCGGAGCCTATGTTATTGAGTGAAATGGCAATCCCCTGCGTATTACCTATCTTCTCCTCCATATCCATGCTTTTATAATAAAGGTCAAGGGCTTTCTTAGTTTCTCCCCTATTGTTGGCCAGGTAACCATCGTTGTTATAGGTTCCGGCAAGGAAACTCATATAAAGATTGTACATTTTTTCGCCGGCCTTATAATTTTCCAGATTCTTCTCGCATAGTTTTCTTAACTCTTCATTGTAAACTGGCCAGATATTATCATCCACTTCCATCTCTATCATCACGTTAAGAATGCGACAGCGCAAAGAGTCGTGAGTAGCTTTTTTAAGCTCCAGCTTCAGGGAATCGATGGATTGTTCCTGCGCTGTACCAGAAAAAGGAAATAGAAATAAAAAAAAGACGAAACCAAAAACGTATTTCATGGCATTAAACAGGAGCGCAATTTACAAAAGATAGGTTCACTCTTGTGCCTTAGTTTTACCATTTAATAAAAAAGCCGCCTCACAGTGTGAAGACGGCTGGTCAGACTTTTGGGTAGATTTAGTCTGATAACGCACAAGGTTTAAAAATTGATCCCGACGAAAAGAGTGTTTTGCAAAAGAAGATCCTTCCGTTTCTGCATTTGAATGACGTCTTTATCATGAGCCAGCTCGCCGCTCAGATCAGCATTTGAAGCATAAACCTTTTTGCGTGTAAAACACGAGAGCCCTGCGTTATAACCTATGCTCACCCGCTCGCAGACATAGTATTTAATACCTATTCCACCATTTACAGAAAAATGATTGCCTTTGTTTACACAGTTTCTTTTCATGTTATCTGCCAGGTGGCTCATTCCTGCACCCACATAAACGTAAGGTGAGAGCTTGCACTTTTCACTCAACAGGTATCCATTTGCGAACTTGTAAGCCACAGATAAATTACCTGAGGTCATGCGTGAACGTAATTCACCCATCCCGCGATCATCGGGACAGCCCGGGCACTTTAATTCTTTTGCGATAATTCTCTTATTATCGGCTTCGGTTGCGCAGTACCCATAATCACCAACAAATCCACCCAGGCTCACATCAAAAGAGCGATTCAGGTAATAACCAGCATTAAACATTGCTCCGGCAAAACAGGTAGTTTTAAACTGGAAGAAACTGTTGCCAAGGTTCCCGTTATAGTGCTGAATGGTTCCTCCAATCCAGAGACCTAAACGGTGATTTTCTGTTTGAGCATAAGATATTGCGGTTAGGCAGAGGAAGGCAAAACCTAAAAAAACTTTTTTCATGATGTTGGGGTTTTAAAATGTATGCGACAAATATCACATATCATCAAGCCCTTCCGCTTTGACATATGTCAAAAAGCAATTTGCGCGCGAACACGGCTTAGAGTCTCCTGCGAAATTCCAAGGTAAGAAGCTATAACTCCCAAAGAAACAGTTTGTAAAATCTGCGGGTATTTTGAAATCAGCAGGTTATATTTTTCAACTGCGGTAAGCGAATGAAAATCTTCAAACTTTTTTTCTAAAACACAAAGACCATAACTCGTAAAAAGCCTACCCATTCTTTCCAGTTCCTGAGAACTTGAATACAGTTTTTCCAGCTTATCGTATTCAAAAACCCAAAGCACACAGTCTTCAAGGGTCTCCACAAATTTTGTTCCCGGTGTTCTCGAAAAAAAACTCGCCAGGGAGCCGATAAACTCATTTTCACTGGCAATCCAGAACGTAATTTCTTTGCCCCCACGATAATAATACGTTCTTGCAACACCCTTTTCCACAAAATAAAGCTGGTTGCTTACACGGTCGGCCCTTTGCAATATCTCTTTCTTTTTGTATTCCTTTCTTTGAATAACACTTAAAAGGGCTTCTTCCGCTTCTTTGGATAAATGAGCCATCTCACCGAAAGAGTCAATAAGCCGGTTTATTAATGTGCTTTTAGTTTGAACCTGATTTTCTGCGGCCATGTGTTCTGATAGTT
>JAEUTM010000408.1 GCA_016788025.1 Bacteroidia bacterium | reverse complement strand
TCTTCCTATTGATAAGGTTAGCGATACAATGAAAGTAAGTGGGCGTCATGTGAGTATGGATGCTCCGTTCGCCAATGGTGAAGAAAGCAGTTTACTTGACGTGCTTGTAAATCTTGATTCGCCTAAAGCTGATACAGGATTGATGAACGAGTCCTTAAGTAAAGAAATTGACCGCGCATTAAGTACATTAACCGAAAGAGAACGCGACGTGGTAAAATTATTCTTCGGAATTGGTCTGAACCATGGCTTAACTCTTGAAGAGATTGGTGATAAATTTGATCTTACACGCGAACGTGTACGCCAGATAAAGGAAAAGGCAATTCGAAGGCTTCGTCACAGCAGTCGTAGCAAATTGCTCCAACAATATTTAGGATAATAATTATCCTCAAAATTAGAACCCCGTTCTTCCCAATCAGGAAAACGGGGTTCTTTGTTTTCAGATGAGTCTTTTGTTATCTTTGGCAACCTGTGAAAGTTCTAAAAACCCTTATAGCAGTTTTATTATCTGTTCTTCTTGGCTTGATATTCCTTTACTCGGGATACACTAAGCTTGATCCTGTTATCGAGACCTTTGAATTTACATTTATCGATATAGGAGTTGCTAATTGGTATACGGCCCCGGTAATTGCACGTCTTTTGATAGGTTTTGAGTTTTTCCTTGGAGCACTTCTCATCCTCAACTACAATCTCAGGAAATTCACGCTTCCCTTAACGGTTTCATTGCTACTGTTTTTTATTGTTTATTTAATCGTACAGATCATTACCAGTGGAAATAACGGCAATTGCGGTTGCTTTGGAGAACATCTGCGTATGACTCCCTTGCAGGCCATTCTCAAGAATATCGTGATGATCGTTTTGGCGGCTGTAGTGTATTTCTTATATAATGGTTGGAAGATAGATTATAACAAGCTTTTCCTTTCCCTGATAGGTGTTACAGTTTGCCTTGTACCATTTATAGTAAATCCAATTGACTACACGTATACCTCCAATAACCAGGACGAAAAAGTGAATTATCCGCTTGAACTTAATCTTTTATTTGAACCAGCGGATAGCTCCAAAGTTGAAGTGCCAAAAGTAGAACTAAGAAAAGGAAAACACGTTGTTGCGTTCCTGAGTCTTACCTGCTCGCACTGCAGAATAGCAGCTAAAAAATTCAGACTTATTAAAAAAAATAATCCGGAACTGCCGATTTATTTTGTGCTTAATGGCGACAAATCAAATTACAAAGCCTTTATCGAAGACACAAAGGCTGACAATATTCCTAACTCATTTTGTCTGGGAAAGTCGTTCGTTCAGCTTGCTTCTGCTCACCTTCCAAGAATCTATTATCTGGACAATGGTATTGTGGTAAAAAAGCTCGATTATTTTGAACTCAACCAGTACGCCATAGAAAATTGGGTCCATACCGGGAATCCAAATTAACATCACAAAGCACTGTTTAAAACCTTTTTAGGCAGGATAGCCCGACCAGGGTATTATCATTTATTTTGTAGTCATTAAACACACCACATGATGCGTTATGTCATAACACTTTCGATGAT
>JAEUTM010000402.1 GCA_016788025.1 Bacteroidia bacterium | reverse complement strand
GGCGCTATTTATAAACTTAGCCTTATCCTATGTGGCTCACAAAATTTTCAATTGCGGATATTCTATAATGGCCCTGTTGTTAATTGTGTCTTTTGTCTATTACGATATCCAGGTAATCCGAAAAGGACGTGAGTTGCTGGGACTACCGCGTAGTTTCAGCATTGTATTCAGGGAATTGCTCCCACTCAGATCTATCCCCTCTTTAGGGTGTTTTTTTGCAGCAACTTTCACCGGACAGTTTTTTTTGTTTTATTCGATTGCTTTAATAATTTTTATCGTGTTTAATATTAAAGGCGTTAAGCTCGTGAAAAAGTACGCGAAAACACTTTTCACCGAACCTACAGTCGTGAACATATAAATTGAAAAACTATTTTCTGGTATATCGACCATTTCACTACGAATATGTTCTCAGGATCATTAGTGAACACCATCCGGGGGATGACAACGTTATTGTAAATCACAGTGGCGTAGAATACAAGACCAGTGCAGGAAACATAAGTGTCATCAACATTCCAAGAGGGTTTGCAAAAAGGATGAAGTTACTTAAAGCTGTGAAAAAAGATATGCTTCAGTGGGCTCAGGCAGACGAACCAATGGCAGTGTTTATGCCTCACACGTTGGGTATCCTGGCTAATTATAGTTACTATCAGCTCGCGGAAAAGCATAAAAATGTAACAATTAATTTCTTTTACGAGGGAGTTATTGTTTTTTATGATTACCAGCATCATTATTTGAAGAACTTCAGGCATTATGCTTCCCGTTATTTTGCGGGACTTTTGTCGGGCATAAAATTCACTTTTGATAAAAGGTTATTGAATTTAAATTCACCTAAAGTTTCAAAGATTTATTCTCCTTTTCTGAGCATAGACGCTCCCAAGGAAAAACTGGTGCAAAGTTCGCTCGGAGAAATTGAGTATACGATAAATGATGATTCTTGCGTGATCCTGGGCCTTAGAATGCCTGCCAGATTTGATAAAGAGATGACGGACATTATCAGAAGAATGTACAGTAAAATAAAGGAACTCGGCATCAAAACCGTTTTTTTTAAGGACCACCCGTATGAAAAAAATGAACAATTCATTCTGATCGCAAAAGAAGAAGGTATTACACTTTCACTGATAGAAGATCCCCAGCCCATCGAAAAAATCATTGATAAGTATAGACCCAAATTCGTATTTTCAATCTGGAGTTCGGGACTTATGAATTTAAAAACGATGTTACCAGGTGAGATCAGGATTTTTTCGGTAGTGGGTAAAGAAATTGTGGAGGATCAGAAACTTACTCCGCTGCTTGACGTGTTTGCTAAAACAGGAATAGAAATTATTTGGGTTTAAATCAAATAGCTTGATGGATTCCAGGAAAATAAATTTAATAAAGATTGCAAGCTTCTGTCTTCCTGTATTCCTGGGTTTTTTAACGCTGATCTTATCTGCCTGGGCATTAAGTACCATTAGTGGGCAGGATATAATTACCATGACAGAGCTAACGCCATTATCCTACATATCCATGGCTTTGTTCCTGATCGTGTGTTTTTTAGGGATGTATTCAAGCAAGCTTTATTTTGCTTTTCTCGTATTTATTTTGTTGGCTTTTCCTGCACCGGTCAACGATTTTTTCCCGGGTACATTTCTAGGCTCACGATTTGAATTTGGAGCTTCCATCTTTCCCTTTATCACACACATTGATATCTACCTATTGCTTGGCATCTTTAAAGGAATGATGCTGAGGAATCGCATTTCGGTAATAGCCTCGGTCTTATTTCTCTGTGTTATCGTAGCTATGTTTATTTCTATTGCTATTAATTTTTTCGACTATTCATCCCCCCAGGAATTAGCGCTGCTAGTTCAGGGGCTCTTTCAGTTCCGATATCTGGTGCTTCTTTTTGTAATGATCTCTTTTTACGATGTAAATAAATACAAAAATTACATCCTGGTGGGTATTATCGCCTCTGTTCTTTTTCTGTTCACCGAATCGGTTGCCTTTACTATTAAATCGAAAGCAGACGCCCTGATGAGTGGTTCCCTGGCAAACAATACCTATGCCAGTATTATCGCCTCGGTACTTTTGTTCTTTTATCTTATTAAAAGAAAATACAAGCACAGCAAGTTATACAACACACTCCTGAAAATCGGTATTACGTTCTGTGTAATTATCGTGATCGCTACCAAAGCCCGAATGGCCATACTGGCCTTGGTTGTAAGTTATTTTATTATTTCGTTTATCGAAAACAGGCAGAAGCAGACATTAAAATCAAAGCTGTACTGGATAGGAACGATTATTTTATTTGTGATAAGCGTTAAACTTATAGCGGACAGGTTGCCTAAGCGTTATAATCCCCATACCATTACCGACAAAATAAGCATTGGGGAGCCCGACTGGGATCTTACAAGGTTTATACGGATTGAAAGATCGTGGGAGACAAATTCCTTAATTACCCGGCTCGAATTGTATAGTACCTCCATTAAAATGATCCGTGAGAATCCCGTGGCAGGAGTAGGTGTGGGGCGTTGGAATTATCTGAAACAAAAATATGGCTTCAGGGAGTTCCTTTTGATTGATTCGCATAATGGATATTTTTCAGTGCTTTCGCAGTATGGCTTTTTGGGTATTCCGCTGATTATTTTTATTTATTTTTTTCCTATTTATATGATCTTCCGGAACAGTGGCAGCGAAAAGGCCGATTACTCTTACCTGGTTTATTTTTCAGTTGTCAACCTTTACATTTCCTTTGCAGATTTGTCTAATTCCGGTATCTTTAAACATCAGATCTTCAGTTTTCTTGCTTTCAACGCTATTTGCCTGATGAAGCTAAACGCTCCTTCGGGTTCAGATGCAACCACACGGGAAGAGAATTTGATATCAAAAGCTTAGGAACTTATGAGAATAGCTATCCTCGGCACCCGGGGAATACCAAATAACTATGGAGGCTTTGAACAATTTGCAGAGTATTTGTCCAAAGGCTTAACTGAGCTGGGACACGAAACCTTTGTTTACAGCGGAAGTGATCACGTGTACCAGGAAAAAACCTGGAATAAAGTCCACTTAATACATAAATACAATCCTGAGCGGTGGATGGGAACAGCTGGGCAGTTTATTTATGATCTGTTTTGTATTCTTGATTCCAGGAGAAGAAAATTTGATATTATACTTCAGCTTGGATATACGAGCAGTTCTGTGTGGGGAAAATTATTGCCGCGCAAAGCGGTTATTGTAACCAACATGGATGGACTGGAATGGAAGAGAACAAAATACAGCAGTAAGGTCCGGAATTTTCTGAAGCACGCCGAGAAGTGGGGCGTAAATACCAGCGACTACCTTGTGGCAGATTCCATTGGAATTCAGAAGTATTTAAAGGAGAGATATAATGCAGATTCCAGGTACATCGCTTATGGTACGGATCATTTCTCAAAACCCGACAGCACTACTATAACAAAGTACGGTATTACTGCCTACAATTATAACATGCTTATCGCGAGGATGGAACCGGAGAACAATATCGAAACTATTTTGGATGGCGTTTTGGGTTCGGATTGCCAGATGCCTATGTTGGTGATAGGGAGATATGATAACCAGTTTGGTAAATATCTCGCGGCTAAATATTCTTCAGACGAACGCATCCGGTTTTTAGGTTCACTCTATGACATCCAGGTTCTGAATAACCTGAGGTATTATTCAAATATTTATTTTCATGGACATTCGGTTGGCGGAACAAATCCTTCTTTGCTCGAAGCAATGGCGTCTAATGCACTTGTCTGTGCTCATGATAATGATTTTAACAGGGCTATACTGGGAGAAGACGCTCTTTATTTCAGATCGACAGAAGATGTAACGCGTTTGATGAACGAAAAGATTAGCAAGGGCGAATACACAAAATTTACCGAAAACAACTCCGTAAAAGTTTTAAATTTATACAGCTGGGAAAATATCATAAACCAGTACGAAAGTTTTTTCAGAGAAATTTCCGGCATTGGAAAAACAAAATGATGCGTCTTGACCGAAATAACCTGCATTTGAACATAAGGTTAATTGCTTTGTCGGCCATCGCAATTGGATTACCTTTTCCCATACTCATTACAAATCTTGCCATCTGGCTCCTGATCTTAAACTGGCTTTTTGAAAGTTCACTTAATGAGAAATTCAATGCGCTGAGAACTCAGCCGTTGGCTCTTTTTTTTTTAGCTTTTTTCGCATGGTATGCTCTGGGCCTTCTTTACAGTGATAATCTGAAGCAGGGTAGCTTCGAGCTTGAGAAAAAACTCAGTTTTTTGGTTTTTCCCCTAATCCTTGCATCGGCCAAAACACCTATTTCTTTAAGGGAGATCAGAACCATAGCGAAGTGTTTTATTATTTCCTGCCTCGCAGCCACTGTCATTTGTCTGGTGTATGCCGTTCAGAGGAATTACCAGGAGGGCCACGATCTGTCTTATGTTTACAATGCCGTTTTTAATGACATTCATTTAGAAGGGCGATATTATTATTTTAACTACTGGTATTTTACCAATAAACTTTTTGCTTCGGCATTGGGAATTCACCCTGTTTACCTTGCCATGTACCTCGTTTTTTCTTCCTGTCTTACTGTGTGGCTTTGGTTGACCAGTGCCGCAAGAAGACACACTGCCACGATTGTATTGTTTTTATTATATAACGCCATTATTACAGTTTTCCTCGCCTCCAGAACTCAGGTGTTGATTTTGTTTATCGTTGGACTGTGTTTCGTTTTTTACTTTGTTTACCTCCGAAAAAAAATCCTGGTGAGCATCCTGGCGTCGGTCTGCTTTTGTCTTTTGGCAATTAGCATTATCTGGTTCAATCCTATTTTGAAGGAGCGCTTTATCGATTCGAACAAGCCAGGCGCCCGGTTTTCTGAAAATAAATATGGTGAAGGTGGTCTGTCCCTGAGGATTTACAAATGGAAGTATGCTCTGAATGTCATTTCGAAAAACGCAGTCTTTGGAGTGGGAACCGGGGACGCGCAGGATGAATTACAGAAAGAATATCTGTCTCAGGAATTTAAAATAGGTTACGAGAATAATTTCAACGCACACAATCAGTTTCTCCAGACAACACTTGAGTTGGGCGTTTTTGGTTTAATCCTGTTTTTGTTCTACCTGGGACTTTCTGTTAAACAGTCTTATAAAAAAGGTTTGGGAATTCATATTGTGTTTATAAGTCTTTTTTTTATTTCATGTTTAACGGAATCAATGCTAGAGGCAAACAAGGGGATAGTGTTCTTCACCTTATTTAATTCTCTTTTTGTTTTTGCGGGAAGCTCCGCTGGTAAATCTCAGATCTAACGAAACAATTTCTGTATCGCGTCGTTAAGAACTCCCGCTGCCATCCTGGCGTCATAACGTTTACGCACTTCAGCAGAAATCGTTTCCAACTCTTCCCTTTTAGGCGGAGAATTCAGGATGTCGGTAATCCTTTCCTTCAATAAATTTATTTGTGTGGGATCAATGTGGTTTTTCCCAAAAAAAGTGTACTCACTCATTGCGGTGAGGTTAGAGCAGACTACAGGGATCTGCAAGGCCGCCGCTTCAATTGGCGGAAGACCGAATCCCTCTGCTTTTGACGGATACACAAATAATGAGGCTGCTTTGTAAAAATGATAAAGATCCTCGTCATTAGTTGCGTCAGAGATAAATACACGGTTTCGGAGTTTTTCCGGCAGATTGCGTAGATACTTTTCAAAATCTGGGGTTCTGATGCTTTTATGTCCAAGTAATACAAGATCGTAACCTGCTGCGGCAAGATCTAATTCATGGTAGGCCCTTAAAAGTATCTGGTGATTTTTTCGCGGCTCAAACCGGCTCACATACAGAATGTAATTTCCCAGGCCGTACTTTTTGGAAACATGAGATCGGGAATCCGGCGAACCGGGATGGTTGCTATAATCAGGATTAAGCCCATTAGAGGTCACCAATAATTTATCTTCGGATACGTTAAAATGTTTTTGAATTGTTCTTTTTGAATATTCCGAAACAGTGGTGATTATTTCTGACCGCCTCAGGCTGACGCCAAACAAGGAACTTCTGCTCAGTCTGTAGAAAAAAGAAAATTCATTTTTATACTGTTTGAAGATCACATCATGGGTTGTGACAATAAACCTGCAGTTTTTTATAAAAGGAACGATGTACTGAAAATGGGCGATGTCAATTTTGTATCGGTGGATAATCCATGGAACTTCAACCAGGAGTCTGAACCATGATCGTCCGGAGCGATAGCGTATGAATTTACAATTTTTAATGCCTGCAAATTCCTTCCTGATGTTATCAGTATCTTGCGCAGCAAAATAAAATTCAATATTCGGGGCAATACGATGTAGTTCGTAATAGATTCGTTTGATAAACGCTCGCGTACCCTGATGTTCTCTGTCAAAACAATGAGCGTCGATAAAAAGTTTTATGTTGCGCTGACCCGTCAATGAATTCCTGGTAAAAGCACTATAATAGTGAATATACCATCACAAAATCACAATTTTTATTCACAGGAAACAGGCTTTAATTTGAAGAAATGAGTCTTAATTTTTAGCTCTTTTCCTTCTAACAAGCACTATCGCGGCGGTGATGTAGCCCAGGATCATTCCAATAAGGATAAAAGCAATCGGGCTCATGTCGGAACGCTTGGCATTTTTCGAAAATCCTATTCTGACTTCAAAAGTGTCGTTTGATTTTAGAGCCTTGCTGATATTAATGCGATTTTCGAACATGACGATACTCTGTTTGTAGATCTCCACCGGGTTTATAGGTTCACCCAGAATAATGCCATTTCCCTGGCTTCTCGGAACAATGGATTCTTCTACTAACTTTTTCAGGCTATCAATTGAATTGATTTCTTTAGCCAGCCTGAGTTGCTTCATGTTAAGGGCCTCTTCATCAAGTCTTTTAAGTTTCTGAGCATACTCGTTATTTTCGAGGTAGTAGATTAGTTTTTTTTGTAAGGTATCTAATATTTCGGGGTCGCAGGTTTCCACTTCAATTCTGAACGGAAGTAATACAGTCACAGAATCTGAGAACCTGCGTGATATATTTTCATTTAAAGGAAAATAAGTGATGCTCACAACTTGTTTGGCATATTCCGTGTTCAAATTCAACTCTTCGGCAAGTTTAGAATTATCTTTTCCGCTGATGGCGTTGTTAAGGTTTTTTATCATCTGGAGGCAATAGTCGTTCTCGATCCGGATATGAGACAGCACCATTGATGATTTGTAAACTGGTTTCTTTATAAACCATAGTCCCAGGAAAAAAGCGGCAAACAGAAGCATAAACGCCATGAACACAAAAAAGTGCCTGAATGTGAAAGCAAAAACTCTGGCTATCCTCTTAAATAGAGAGCTTATTCCATTATTTATAGCTTTAATCAGGGAAATAATGTCCAGGTCTTCTTGCTTATTGTTTTCCATCAGTTTATGCGATGATTGTTTACGGGCTTTAAAATTAACAATAATTTGTAATTAAGGCTTAATTACCTGCAATTTTGCACAGCTTGTTATTAAGACATACATGTTTGAAAACAACAGCGTTTTTTGCCCTTTCAACAACGCCCGGCCTTTAGTCTCCTTGGAAATTAAACGTATATTTACAGGTTAAACCGGCTTATGAAAACCGTCATTACAAGTAACGATAAATCTTTTGTGAATATAGAAGAGCTAAGACGTTACAGCGGGTTGTTAAAATATCTTTCCCTCAGAGACGTTTTTGTTCGATATAAGCAGACCTGGGCTGGTTTTGGTTGGTCCATCATTCGTCCTCTTGCTAACATTGTTATTTTTGGTTGTCTCTCTTACCTGGTTGATCGTTCGCAGAATTTCAAGGAACGCTTTGTGATGGTGTCGGCAGGAATCGTTTTCTGGCAGTTGATCAGTACACTTATTACAGACATTAGTAATTCGCTGGTAAGCAATTCTAATCTGCTTACAAAAGTATATTTTCCGAAATTATTGCTTCCTGTTTCAAGCATCCTGGTTTGCCTGATCGATTTTGTAATTGCGTTTATATTGTTTCTTGCGCTTTTTTTCCTGTTCAAAGGATTACCCGCCTGGCAGTTTGTGTTTTTTCCGCTTGTAGTTCTCTACGGGATACTTTTTTGCTTTGCAGTGGGGATTATTTTTGCAACAGCCTCTGTGAAGTATCGTGATGTGAAGTTTATTCTCCCTTTTTTTCTTCAGATTTTATTTTATGCCTCCCCGGTATTTATTAGTTCGGAGTTTATGTTGAACTTAAATGTTCCTTCGTTTTTTAAAGTTCTGTATCAGCTTAATCCATTGGTGTTTATTCTGAATGCCTTCAAATATTGTTTTTATGGCCACTTTGAGAATTTTGACATGATATATGCAACAGCCTCCTTTCTAATTACCATGTCAATTCTTTTTTTTGGTCTCCGGTATTTTTTACGTTTTGAAAAATCTTTTGCCGACCATATTTAAACATGTCTCAAACAGCCATCAGCATAGAAAACATCGGTAAAAAATACCGCATTCAACACCAGCGTAAAGCCGCTCAGGATTCTATAGCCGGAGCCTTTACCGATAACATCAAAAGTCTCTTCAAACCGCAGAGTAAAACTCACAGCGAGGAAGATTTCTGGGCCATAAAAGATATTTCACTTGAAATTAAAAAGGGAGACAGGGTTGGAGTGATCGGTCGTAATGGCGCAGGAAAATCTACCCTGCTGAAAGTGCTGAGCCGAATTGTAAAACCTACCACTGGTCGGATTGAGTTCGACGGAAGGATGGCTTCCCTTCTTGAAGTGGGAACAGGATTCCACGGTGATCTGAGTGGTCGCGAAAATATTTACCTGAATGGATCTGTACTGGGAATGAGCAAACGCGAAATAGACGCGAAGTTCGATGAGATCGTCGCATTCAGCGAAATAGAGAAGTTTCTTGATACGCCTGTTAAACGTTATAGTAGTGGAATGTATGTGCGTTTGGCCTTTGCGGTGGCCGCCCATCTTGAACCAGATATTCTTATCGTAGACGAAGTGCTTGCCGTTGGTGACGCCGAGTTTCAGAAGAAGTGTATGGGTAAAATGGAAGATGTCAGCAACAAGGAAGGCCGCACCATTTTGTTCGTGAGCCATCAAATGGGTGCCGTACAAAATTTGTGTAACAAAGGACTTTTTCTCCGTAACGGAACAATGGTGAACTATGGTCCGATAGGTGAAATAGTAAACGAGTACCTGGCGCTGGGAAATACCATTTCCAGTTCTGTTTTTACTTTTGAATCGCAGCCTAACTATAAAAAAACACGCGCATACTTTACAAAAGTTGAATTTAAAAATGCTGAGGGCAAACTGTCTTCTGATTTCCCGATTGGTGATCCTATGGACATTCATCTTCACTTTAATTGTGAGAACGAGATGAAAGGAGTGGTTGTAGGCATAGGTATTGTAACCGCAACAGAATTACCTTTAATCACTACATGGTCTAATCCTGAAAATTTCAGTGCAGGTTCACATGAACTGGTGTTTACCCTTAAAGATTTATTTTTGGTGCCAGGTGTCTATAAAATCATTGTGGGAATTTCAAGAGGTGGAGAATCTCTGGATTACAATCCGAATTGGGTTTATATTACCATTTCCGATGTTAATCATATGCTTGATCGTCAGCGCCTCGTTAATACTGCAAGTGCTCTTGTTCTGAATCAATTACCTTATCGTTTGGTTTCGTCAGCCCGTTAATATGTTTAACAGAGAAGAATATATCAATAGTCCGATCGAAATAGAATTCGAACTGAAACAATTGTTTGAAGTTGAAAAAGTAAAGACTGTGTTTGATATCGGGGCCTGTGAAGCGGAAGATTCCATTCGTTATTCTATTCTTTTTCCCAATTCAACAGTATACGCCTTCGAACCTCGTCCTGATAATCTTGCCATCGGCAGAAAGTCTATCGAAAGTCATAACAGGAAAAACATCGTTCTTGAGAGCATTGCACTTAGCATCGAAAATGGAACAGCCGAATTTTTTCTTTCGGAAGGGGAGCCGGGTGATTTGAAAAACAGCGAGGAGTGGGATTTTGGAAATAAGTCAAGTTCTTTACTTCCTCCGTCGGAAGAAATGAAAAAACACACGTCATGGCTGCAATTCAATAAAAAAATTCAGGTTACTACACAGCGACTGGACGACTATGTGAAGGATAAAAAAATAGATGCTATTGACTTTGCACATATAGACGTGCAGGGGGCAGAGCTCATGGTACTCAAAGGGGCAGGTGATTTTCTCAGTCGCTTTAAAGCTATCTGGATGGAAGTGGAAGCCGTAGAGCTTTATAAAAACCAGCCTTTAAAAAAAGATGTTGAGAGGTTTATGGAGGAACATCATTTTGTGAACATTCTTGATACTGTAAATGATGTAGCGGGAGATCAGCTGTACGTGAACAAAAATTATTTCAATCCTGCTGCACTCGCTAAATTCAGGAAAGCTCGCTCCAAAAGAGCGTTTCGAAATAAACTCAAGTCGTTTTTTGGACTAAAATAAATACCGCCCGCTGGATACGCACTCACATATTACAGTATCGGTGCTTATGCCCGTGTATAATGCTGCAGCTTATGTTAAAGCGGCAGTAGAGAGTATCCTTCAACAACGTTTAAAAGATTATTAACTGATCATTATTAATGACGGTTCAACAGACGATTCCGCGAAGGTTTTAAAGGAATTTAGTGACCCGAGAATTATCTATGTTGAGAACCATGTTAATGAAGGCATTATTGCCACACGCAACAAAGCCCTGAAACTTGCAAGGGGTAAGTACCTTGCTTGTATGGATGCCGATGATATCAGTTTACCGGAACGTTTGTCGAAACAGGTTGAATATCTCGATGCCAATCCGGAGGTTAGTTTTCTGGCTACCCGCCTGATGCTTGTTGATTCAGAAAATCAGATCACAGGCATCTGGCCGGAAGATTATTACTGCGTTTCCAGGGAAACCATCAAGCAGACCTTACCCGTAATCAACTGTGTAGGACAACCCACCATCATGATGCGAAGAGAGGTTGCGCAAGCAATCGGATACAACCCGAAATTCAAAGCAAACGAGGACTGGGGAATGTGGCTCAGCGCTTTGGCCAAGGGGCATGTGATTGCAAAGTTGCCTGACGTTTTGCTTCGATACAGGCAGCATGGAGTGAATACCACTGTGGTAGCTAATGAATCTGGTGTTGAAGGAAAGATAAGGCGTTTTAAAAGATTGTATTTACTTGATAAAATGTCGACAACCGGACTTCAAAGCACAGATAAGCTGGTGCTGAAGTCTTATCTGAAAGACATCTTAAAATCAATAGTTACTTTAGTATCTCCTCGTTTACAAATTTTTTTGGGACGATTAAAACTTGTTCGGAAGAAAAAACTGTTACAACAATTTTCCAGGGCAAGAACTTATTTTAAAAATGTCGATCCTGAACTTGTATTTATATTTCCATTTTTTCATACCGGCGGAGCAGAAAGGGTGCATGCCGATATATTGGAGTCCTTTAGTGGAAGCGGGAAGCGTGTGCTAACATTCGTCACCGGACAATCGGATAATACTGCTTTTTTTAAAAGATTCGAGGCCCATAGTTCGGTGTTGGAAATAAGTGAACTTCTGAAACTCGGAATTACTGAACGCTGGCTTTTTTCCAAATTATCCGCTAGTTGTTTACGCAAGGATACGTGTCGGTTTTTTGGAAGTAACGCGAAGTTTTTATACGATTTGGTTCCACATTTGCCTGCATCGGTAGAAATATCGGATTTAATTCATGCGTTTGTACATGAATACGAAGACGGTCCTGAAAAATGGAGTCTGCCTGTGGTAAGTCGTTTGGCACAGCGTGTGGTTATTAGCAATAAAACAAAAAAAGACCTTGAATCGCTCTACCAGAGGAACGGAATTTCGACTGAGTATGCGTCAAGGATTAGGGTGATTCTAAACAGTATTGATATTGTTGAGCCCAAAAGGCACAAAAAAGACGAATTATTTAAGGTTGCTTATGTCGGTCGTGCCGGTGAAGAGAAGAGGGTAGAGCTTATTGCAGAGATTGCGAACGAACTTAGTGTTACGGATTCAAATATTCGTTTTCACTTTGTCGGTAACATAGAACCCTTTTTACCGAAGCCGCTGCGCGGAGCTATTCATTTTCATGGAGAAATTACGGATCAGGGGACCCTTGATCGTTTGTACGATGAATTTGATATCCTTGTTATCGCTTCAACCCGCGAAGGTTTTCCAATGGTCATTATGGAAGCGATGATGCATGCCGTGGTGCCCCTGAGTACTGATGTGGGTGGAATCCCGGAGCATATTTCTGATGGAGAGAATGGTCTGCTTGTTGCGAATAGCAACGACGCGGCAGTGAAGGAAAACTTAAAACAAAAAATTAAGTATCTTTATCTCAACAGGGCTGAATGGCAACGTTTGTCCGATAATGCAAGGACATATGCTGTACAGAATTTCGGTAGGCAAACATTTGGCAAAGCTTATAGAAACCTGCTGTTAGACGGCAAATAAGAAACTGAACAGTGGTTATAGTAAAATTAATGGGTGGCCTGGGCAACCAGCTTTTTCAATATGCTACGGCGAAAGCTCTTGCGGAAAGACACAAGACAGAGCTTAGGCTGGACCTTTCTTTTTTACAAACAGATCCAAAAGGACAACATACTCATCGCCACTTTGAACTCGATGCCTTTCGGATCAGGGCCGCAATCGCTTTAAATTCAGAAGTACAAAAATTCACCAACCCGGGTTTGTTTCAAAAGGCATTATCAAAACTCTCCTTGAGTACTAAGAAACGTATAGTTGAAAATGGTTTTGAGTACAAGCCAGAAAGCAGGAGCTGGCCGGGCAATTGTTATTTAGATGGCTTTTGGCAATCGGAAAAATATTTTTTTCAAATAAGAAAAACCCTATTGTCAGACCTGGAATTAAAAAAAAGTCTCTCTGAAGCAAGCCGGAATCTGGCTGAACAAATAGATAATGTCATGTCTGTTAGTTTGCATATCAGGCGTGGAGACTATATTCACCTCAAATCAGCAAATACATTTCATGGCGTATTGCCGCTGTCTTATTATTATGATGCAATAACTGTTCTAAACGCCAAATTGAAAAAGTATACTGTGTTTGTTTTTTCCGATGACTTAGAATGGGTGAAGTCTAATTTAAAAATAAACGCACCCGTCGTTTATGTGGATTATCAGGATGAGAATAAAACTGCAACGGATCTCGTGTTGATGAGCATGTGTAAACACAATATCATTGCAAATAGCAGTTTTAGCTGGTGGGGTGCCTGGTTGAATAAAAATGAAAACAAGCTGGTGGTGGCCCCTAACCCTTGGTTCAGAAATACAAGTGTAAATACAAAAGATCTAATTCCCGGAACCTGGACCCAAATAGAAGTAAATTATGAGCGATAAGAGCAATAAACTTATATCCATTATTATTCCCGCTTATAACTATGGTCGTTATCTTGGGGAATGTCTGGATTCTGTGTTAGAACAGAGTTATACGAACTGGGAATGTCTTGTTATAGATAACGGCTCTCAGGATAACACACGGGATGTTGTTCAGACCTATGTAAACCGTGATGCCCGATTCATTTATCACTATACCGACCAAAAAGGAGTTTCATATGCCAGAAACCTCGGCATTCAAAAAAGTAAAGGACTTTATATTTTGCCCTTAGATGCAGACGATAAGATCGGCGCAAACTATCTGGCAATTGCTGAGAAAGTGCTCTCTTCTCAACCAGGGATTAAAGTGGTATATTGTGAAGCTGAGCTATTCGGCGCGAGTAAAGGACCATGGAAATTGCCGGATTATTCGTGGAAAGGTCTTCTTGCGGAAAACTGCATTTTCTGTACAGCCTTGTTCCGGCGTAATGATGCACTGGCTTGCGGCGGTTTTAATGAAAATATGAAAGAGGGTTTGGAAGACTGGGAGTTTTGGATCCGCCTATTGACTGCTGATGCCAAAGTCTACAAAATTCCTGAAGTACTGTTTTTTTATCGGATTAAACATGATTCAAGAAACGCGGTTTTAGATCAACAATTGCAACTGAAGCTTCGCACCAGGATTTTTGAGAACCACAGAAAGCTTTATGAAGATGCTTTTTCCATACCGGGACTTTTATTCGAAAATTATTTGCTAAAAATAAATAATAAAACACTCTTAGAGTCAAGCGATTATAAACTTGGAAAAAAACTCATAGCACCTTTACGATTTTTTAGAAATATATTCAAATCGCAGGAGAAATGAAGTCACTGTGTTTATTTGCCTCATATTTTAAGTCGGAATCCGTTCCATACTACGTCCATGTTTATTTGAAAGAACTTAAGAGGCAGTTTGAAGACGTTTATTTTCTCACGTCAAAAGAGAAACTTCATGAAACAGATGAATCTGTTTTGAAAAGGAATAACATCCATATTTTGCACCTGCAAAACAAAGGTTTCGATTTTGGCCTTTGGTACCAGGCCCTTCAAAAAATAGATGTAAACGCTCATAACAGCCTGGCTCTGGTGAACGATTCGTGTGTTTTATTTAAATCGCTTGACGGTTTTATGAACTGGGCTGAGCGCGATTTGTCCGATATTAAAGGAATGACAAGATCAGAGGCTATTTTCCCCCATCTGCAGTCTTACTTTTTGTTGCTCAATAAAAAGGCGATTCCTTATTTACTCTCTTATTTTAACGAACACAAATTGCTAAAGGATATCTCCGATGTTATCCAAATCTACGAAGTAGGTTTAAGCAGGTTTTGGTATGAAAAGGGCCTGACGATTTCTTCTTACTTAGATAACGACGGTTATACCGGCGAATTCAGCCCTTATTATTTTTGCGTGGAAGAACACATCAAAAAGGGAATTCCACTGATAAAAAAGAAGATCATTTACTGTTCCTATCGAAGAGATGAACTTCACACTTTGGCAAGGATGAATTTTAATATTGATCGCGGTCACTACTTTTCTTTATTGTCTGGCAAAAAAGATCTGATCATTGATCTAAATATTTTAAAATCCGAAGGAATAAAGATGAGTGGATGGGAAATTGCGGTTTATAATTTGAAAAGGTTCGCTATTCGTTTACTGCGGCCTATTTATAAATTGATCAAAAATGCATAAACGTATTGTAATAGATCTAAATTTGTTGCGCATCTATCTTAATAAAATTCTGTCGTGAGAACTCCTTTGGTAAGCATATGTATCCCTACCTACAACGGCGAAAGCTTTTTAAGGGAATGCCTTGACTCTTGTATAGATCAGTCTTTCGATGATTATGAAATAGTTATTTGTGACGATAGGTCTGAGGATGGAACCTGGCACTTACTTGAGTCATACGTAAATGATAATTCTAAAATTAGGCTGTTTAAAAATGAATCCAACCTGGGTTTAGTAGGCAATTGGAACCGTTGCATAGAAAATGCCCGAGGGGAGTGGATTAAATTTGTGTTCCAGGATGATTTTGTACGGAGAGACTGCCTGGAAAAATTCGTAAATGAAATTGAGCCTGGGATTGAATTAATTGTGTGTGCCCGAAATTTTGTTCTTTCGAAAAATGCACCGCTGGAACAACTTAAGTACTACAATGAAGGCGTCAGGACCTTAAAAAACACCTGTAGTCAGAACTCCAATACTTATTCGCCAGAGGTTATCGCCGGAATTGCCATATCCAACATGGCGATGAATTTTATTGCCGAGCCAAGTTTGACTTTTTTTCGGAAAAGTGTGGTAAATCGTGTTGGAGTGTTTAATCCACATCTCAAACAGATCTGTGATTTGGAATTTTTTCTGCGTTTAGCTAGTCAGTGCGGCCTCAGGTATGTTCCTGAGAAATTATGCGGATTTAGAATTCACGAAGCATCAACAACCAGTACCAATGTTGAGAACAAGTATTACGATTTACGTTATATAGAAACCTTGTTATTTTCTTATTTCCTGTTGTTCGACCCTCAATTTGAAGTATTCAGAACGAATCTGAATTTTTTTCAGAAAATCAAATTGCAGATTTATTTTAGGGTAAAGGCTTACAACGCTTATAAGGTTGGATTAGCGCAGAGCAAAAATCACCCTGTTTTTCAGGCCAACAGCCCTTTTCCTGTCATCTACTCGGTTCGGAAAGGAAACGTGTTTATTCGCCTGATAGCCTTGATAAAAAGATAATCAGTTAAGAAGCTTGCGTTTCAAAATCCGGATACGCAACAAGATACTTAGTTTGGAGAAGAAGCTCCCACCATACGACGCATTTATTTTTAACTGCTCTTTGAGAAAACGGTAATCCTGGCTGCCTGATTTAGAAGAATTATAATAACGAAAGAAGGCCACGTTCTCATTAATTTTAGCAACCACTGCGCGATTCTTTAAACAGCGTAAAATATATTCGTAATCGAATGCAAAATGGAAGGGCGATAAATTTCCGAGAGTCCTGGTAAATTGTGTTCTGAAGAAAGAACCAGGTTGGCTTATAGATGCATCCTTATTAAGAAGTTGGTTAAAACTAAGGTTTTCTGTGCTCGAATTTTTGGAGAATTTGGAATTCTCGTCAATATAAGCCACGCTGCCGTATATGTAGTCGGTTTTGGGATGAACGCGCAGATACGCATCAATCTCGAAAAAGCCTTTAGGGTCAATCAGATCATCGGTATTTAACCAGGTCCAGTAATCACCTTTTACAAGTCGCAGCCCTTTATTAATTGCATCATATTGTCCTTTATCCTTTTCTATCAATAAATCGTCAATAGCGGGCGCATACTCTTTAATTAAACCAGATGTCGGTTCATCCGAACAATTATCCACTAAAATAATCTGAATCTTAATATTTCTTTCCGCAGCGGTTTTCTTCAGCTCCGAAAGGTTTTGAAGCGTTTCGCGAATAAACCTCTCCTGGTTGAAAGAAGGAACAATTATAGAGTAAACAAACACACGCAAATATAAGATTTTAGAGTAGCAAAAACCGCCTGGCTTTTCCCTTAAATTCTTGATCGCAAAGCCTAAAAACCTCAGTTTTTAATTATCTTTATCACCTCTGGAGACCTTTTATGAAAATCTTACTTTTAGCCGATATTGACAGTGAACATACCGAGAAGTGGGCATTGGGACTGGCAGAAAAGGGCATATCTGTCGGGATTTTCAGTTTCAATAAAGCCTCTTATGAGTGGCATCAGCACAATAATATTACCGTTTTTTTTGAGCCGGAAAAGATGATTAATGCAGAGAGTACGCTCACGAAGCTTGCTTATCTCAAATATGTAAATGTTCTTAAAAAAATCATCAAACATTTTAAGCCCGACATATTGCATGCACATTATGCAACCAGTTATGGACTTGTGGGGGCGCTCACAGGTTTTCATCCTTTTGTAATATCGAGTTGGGGAACAGACGTTATGAAGTTTCCTAACAAAAACTTTGTGGCGAAATCAATACTAAAGTACAACTTTAAGAATGCAGACATGCTCTGTGCCACTTCTCACACCATAAGCGAATACATCGGTAAAATTACCAGGAAGAAAGTGGAAGTAGTGCCGTTTGGGATAAACAGCGAACAATTTAAACCTGCAAAAGTTGATTCTCTTTTTAAGGAGCAGGATTATGTTATTGGTACGGTAAAGCCTATGGAGAAGCTTTATAACCAGGACATCCTTATAGATGCTTTTGCGGTGCTTAAACCAAAATATCCACACATAAAGCTCCTGTTGGTGGGGAATGGGACCATAGAAGATAAACTTAAGGAAAAAGCAAAGGCCCTTAATCTTGAGAATGAAATTGTATTTACCGGCAGAATTCCTTTTGCTGAGGTGAACAAATACTATAACATGATGAAAATCATGGTGAATATAAGCGAATACGAAAGTTTCGGGGTTTCCGTTGTAGAAGCTATGGCGTGTGAAATACCGGTTATTGTTACAAACGTGGGAGGGCTTAAAGAAGTTGTAAAGGATGATTCTGTGGGCTTGAAAATAGATTTGCCAAATGTGGAGCAGACAGTGGCAGCGCTGGAACGACTCATCAACGATAAGGAGCTGTATCATCAAATTGCTGTGAATTCCCGGAAACATGTGCTTGCGAATTACGAATGGCAATTGAACCTTGCATCCATGATCGATTTATATAACCAACTTCTGAAGCAGGAAAAGTGATACTAAAACCAATAGACGATA
>JAEUTM010000396.1 GCA_016788025.1 Bacteroidia bacterium | reverse complement strand
GTGATTTCTTCATATATGAACGAATTAAATAGATATAAAAGGTCTTATTTATCAGGAGCAAGATTTATTTGTTTCCTCTTTCTATTGCCCTTTTCACTTCTCAAAAGCCAGAATATTGTACCGAAATACTCTGGCTTTCCTGTTCCGGTGATGGAGAAAGACATGATGTTTTATCTCCAGCGTACGGTTGATTATAATACCGTTATTTACGAGCTGAATTACGAGGTGCCTGGCAAATTAAATGCAGAAAAACCTATAAAAATATACTGGATCGATTATGAAAACGGCGGTAAGATTACACAGCTTACCTACGCGCAAAATAAATTTGCTTATGGCATTGAAAGTAAACTTATCGATAAGACATATGAAATCTTCGAGATCAGGCTGGTATCGTACAAAAAAAAGACCTTCACACTTAAGAAACATGAAAAGAAGGGAACGCACCAATTGTTTGCAAAGTTAAACGGCAAAGATGTGATCCTTCAAAAGATTTTTGTGAATATAGTCGGGGGCACTTACCTGAAACCAAAAGTAAAAGACATCACTCTTACTGGTATTGATATACATAACGGCGAGGAAATCGTAGAAATCGTCGTTCCCTGATTCTTGATTCAAAAGCAATTCGTTACATTAGTTTTTTAATTCTGCTTTTGAAAAGCTTTACCAATAAAATCTTTCAGATATGCTTCCTGGTTTTCCTGTTCAAGGGTTCTATCTGTTTTTCCCAGCGTGGGACTTTTTTTTCGGGCATAACCGATTCGGTACTTGTGTTATATAAAAATGATGCGGACAGGTTGGCTCTCCGACAGGCCTTGTCGGGCAAGTCGACGTACAAAGACAGTATAAACATCGATAAAAAGCTCAGTCAGTATTATCTGAAGGTTTTAATGGCTGTTTACAATGCAAAGGATTTTCCGGCGCGCGATACAGTGGTAAAGCACCTGAACATACACAGTTATAATCCTGGTATGACTTCCATTGTTTTGCGCGGGGTTTCAAATCTTGTATGGATGAGTAATCTGAAAAATAATCATTTCCCTACCGGTAATTCAACCCTTGATTTTTTGATGCGCAGATATGGCCTTGAAAAAACTTTTTATTCCAGTCTCTTTCAACCAAATCTTGTGGTACTTAGTTCCAAATCAAATTATAATCTTGAGGCACTTAGCTGCAGTCTCGAATCAGTTCATGGAGCCAGTGGTATTCAGCCAGAATTTTTGTACGGCGACGGTAACGATATTTCAGATTCGTTGATAGGGAAGGATCTGGAGATAAGTTATTCGTATGGCTGGGATAATTGCAGGACAGGTTGCCGCAGCAGGAGATTGTGGAAGTTTAAAGTGAAGGAAGACTTTTCGGTTGTATACCTTGGATCATGGGGACAGAGCCTGGAGCCGGGACTGGAGATGTACATAAGTGGCGGTGCGGAGTATTTTAAAAACCTGAATCTGTATCCAAACCCGGTGAAAGACAAATTATATGTTGAAATAGATTCCGCCAAACAACTGGAACTTAAACTTAGCATTGTCAATCAGAAAGGGGACGTGGTTTTTACACATACGAATCTGGAGTCGGGTGAGATTTTGAACCTGGGTCACTTGCTGATGGGTTTTTACTCTCTGATCCTCGAAAACGGCTCACAAAAAAAAGTTTACAGTCTGAAGAAAAATTTTAATCCGGAGTAGATCCGGGATCAGTCGTCTTCAGATCGTTTCGTCAAGAATCCGGTGATTGTCATCATTAAGACTGGAATCAAACAGTTTGTTTATCCTTGGCTGCAAGATCCAGATGCCTATCGGAAACATCCAGATCATAAAAAATTCCCCGGCATAATCGCTGAATGTTACCGGCCTTTGTAACTCTACTGCTTTAAGGACCTTTGCATTAAAATAGATGCAGTAGAAAATGCAGAACATTGAGAAAATATGAAGAGGGAAAATAATGACAAAAATAAAGGGACTTGGTTGACCCCCAGGCTCCAGATTTGTAAACATCAGATACATCAGGCAGGAGAATATGACCAGGTAAATGGACGGAAAAAAGAGGAAAAACTTAAACAATCCAAGTTTCATGGTAACTGTCGGTGGTAGTTTTTGATAAAGTCTCGTGCCCAGGGTGTAAAACCATCCGAAAAAAAAGAAAACGGCGGCAAACATCATTATTGGCAGCGCAATAAACATACCCATAAGGCTTCCGGTACTTGCCACAATGATCATCACCAGTATTTCAAGAATAAAGGGAACTCCAATCAGAAGAACGAATAGCTGCCAGTGTTTTAGTCTTAAAAGAAAAGCCATGGGATATTTCTATTTTGAAGATAAAAATAATAAAGACAATCGCAAATTAAAAGCAAAGTGATACGTTGAAAGAAAAGACGGTAACACTGCCTGTAATAACAGCAAATCGAAATATGCCGATGTTATAGGCCAGTTGAAAATGAAGGCCAAGGATCCCTATGTGGATACATTTCATGTCTATTTATTCATCTGCGTTTTTTTATTGAGGAGCATTTCCAGTTTCCTGAGTTTCGATGCCCAGAAGCTGTCAAAATGATTGATCCATTCCTGGAGTTCATTAAATCCGTCTTGCTTCAGAATGCAGTAGCGTTCCCGGCCAATGTCCTGTATGGAAATAA
>JAEUTM010000357.1 GCA_016788025.1 Bacteroidia bacterium | reverse complement strand
CATTAGAATCCAGCTGTTCTTTAAATAAGGGTTTAATACCTTAATTCTTTTTAACCAATTTATTTCCTTTTGCATCTTTAAAGTTATCTACGAGGATAAAGATGAAATCCACAAGGGTCCAGATGCCGCATCCGCCAAGCGTTAACAGTTGAATCACCCCAATGGTTGTATGGCCTGTATAAAATCTGTGGATTCCGAAACCTCCCAGGAAAAAACAGAGGAGCAGGGTAGTGAGCCAGTCTTTACCATCGCCATTAACAGAACTTTGCCCCTTTAAACCAACACCGCATTTCATACAGATTGTAGCATTTGGAGCAGTGTCTGCTTTACAATTGTAACAGTACTTGTCTCCAGCCAACGGCGGCGTTCCGCAGGCAACACACATAATGGCTTTTTCTGAAACTTCATTTCCACAATTTCTGCAATACATACTCTGATTTTTTAGGGTTATTATATATCTAAATTAAGTTTTAAATGCAGAATTACAAATAAAAAAGCCGCCCTGGTATGGACGGCTTCTAAAAAGAATGTCAGTTCGAGTAGCGCAACGAAGTGAAGCGTATCGAGAACTGGATTAAGCTTCCACTTCCGTAACAATACTAGGGAAAATCCTCACATTGTTATTTTCTTCGCGCCGGAACTGGTAGGTGTATTTGTAGTGACTTTCCAATCCGGATTTATTAGGGAGACCATTAATCATCATAATATTCCTGTTTTTTGCAAAACGAAGAAGTTCGCGCAGGTAGTGTGCAGAGATCTGACCCACCTCGTCGATAATACAATGCACTTTAAACTCTTTAGAGCTGCGGTGCGAAGACTCTTTAATAAATACGTGAAGAAGCGTGATGTAGATAATCGCTTTTACAAGAATGTCAGTACCTGTACTTCCGATACTGTCAATCTTATGTGTCCAGCCTGTTTCATTCATACCTTCCTTAATGTTGAACTTCAACTCAAAAAGATCCTGTAAACGGATTTCCTCCTGTTCTTGTTCTTTAATGGCTGTACGTAGTTGATCGAGTAACTTCACAGCGCGTGAACTGATTTCACGTTTCTGTCCTGTTGCAAAATCGGTGTTGAATAAACCTTCATTGTAAACAAGTCCATTCTCCTCGCGGAACTCCTGGATGCGTTTTAATAAACGATATACTTTATTATCCGATTCTTCCAGACGGATCTTGATAAACTCAATCAGTTTACTTTCCTCGAACTCAGCTTTCTTAAAGTCTTCTGCAATCAATCCGATGATATGCTGAATCTTATCTTTCTGACCACTAAGTTCTTTTACCTTGGTAGCGATACTATCCGTTACCAAACCAATTTGTGTAGCGGTTTCTGCAATCGATAATTCAATTTTATTTTCATTAATGAAGGAACGTAGGTTCTGCGCGAAACGTTCGTATTCACCCTGGGTGGCATCGTTACGGATCACAAAGTTAAAGTGATTGTCGATCCTGTATTTACCGGCAAATTCATTCACATAACGCTGGAACGCTCCATACTCCTCGTTAAAGTGAGAATCGTTTTTCAGGAGCTGTGTACACAGGTCCATGATATGGTAATTGGTTCGTTTGGCTTCAGCACGCTCAATAATATCTGCGTATTTAGTGTACACAGGTGTTTCGCGGAAATTAGTGCTATAGAAGTTGATACCGTTATTAAAATCGATTAATTCCTCATCAAAAGCGCGTTTTTGTTTGTTGAGTTCCATACGCTTTATATTGAATTTGCGTGTGGCATCTTCCAACTGAGCGCTTAGGTCATTGTTGCTTTTTACAAACTCTTCTTTTTTCTGAATTAAATCGGGTAAACGGTCAAACGTTTCACGTTTATCTTTTAAATAGTCATGAATGATCTGCGAATACTGTTCTATTTCCTTTAAAGCTTCCTGGATCTCCTTCATGCGGGTCTCCACTTCTTTTAATTGTTTCGCATCAACCCCTTTGCTCTTAAAATTGCTATCTTTTTCTTTTACGAGTTCTTCTTCTTTATTTTCAAACTCTTTAACGTGATTTTTCTTCTCAACTTCAAGCTCCGAAATTTCCGTCTCCTGGCGTTCTTTTAATTCAGCCAGGCGTTCTTCATTGTATGCCTTAAGTTTTTCGAGTTGGTTGTTAAAATCGTTCAATAAATTATTTTTCTTTTTATTGAGGATAGTTAACTCTTCTTCAATGATATTTAAGCGCTGACGGTTTCCGGTCAACGATTCTTCAACTTCCTTGCCGGCTCTGCTGTTCCAGTCTTCCAGCTCCATGCCTAATTTTTGCTCGCGTTTATCCGCAAGTTCAAGAGAGTAGGAGAGAACCTTTACGTCTTCTTTTAATTCGCCTAATTGTTTGCCGAATTTATCGGCAGCAAGCATTTTCTCTTCATTGTTAGCAGCCTGGAATTGATTTAAAGCTTCTTCCAGGTCACGGATCTGGGCTAAACGTTCGTTCTTCTCAAACTGGTATTCTTCTATTGATTTGGAAACAACTTCAACGGGTTCAAGGTTCAAACTAATACCGTAGAGCGTGTTAGCTGTTTCCTGGCTCATTTCAGGATTAATATCCGTGCGGAACAAAAGGTTTTCGTTTACAACCTTTCCAACCGTTTTGTGCCAGTCTTTTACGTTTTTTTCAAGGAAACCATAGAAAGCGTCATGCTGCACATTCAGTTTACCTTCAATTTCCTTGATCTCGTTTTTAATTTTGATGATCTCGTTATTGGTCTGGTTTACTCTATTGTTTAGCGAAGATTTTAATTTGTTTTCGAGAGCTTCCCATTCGCGAGTTATGGTTTGCACCATGTTTTGTTTGATGGCGCGCTCACTCTTGTTTTTATAGCTAACAGCTCTCAGTTCGGCAAGTTCCTGTTCCAGGGAGCGGATCTCTTCTTCATAAAACCGGGTGCTACGAATCACCTTTTCCTCGCTTTTCATCTCGTTAAATTCGATCTGCTTAGCAGTTATCTCTGCATTTACGTCTCCGAGATTTTCATCGCGTTTTGCCTTCAGCTCGGCATCGCGCTTATTGTATTCGTTCTTTTGAAGAAGCTGTAATTCGTTATAATGGTTAAAGATCTCGCTGGTACGCGAATTGATCTTGTTAATATAAGCGCTTTTATCGTTACGTAATTGCTCAATTAATGAAGAATACTTCAGCTCAATACTTGCAACATTAGAAGTTAAGCTCTCATACTGACGACGCGCAATATTCAGTTCTACCTGCAGCTTTTCGCGCTCCGCATTTTTCTCAACCGCTTCGTCGATGTTCTTTTCTTTGTATTCTTTCAGTTTTTTATTGGCTTCACGGATTGTTCTGTCGTAGTACCCGATCTCTTCCCTAAAATCATTCTGTTTGCCTTCAATAGAGTCTTTGAGGTTTTCGTGTTCCTCGGTTAATTTTTCAAGCTCTTCTTCTTTTTTCTTAGCTGCTTCACGGATGGCTTCGTTCTGCGATTCGGCGAAACGGATGCTACTTCCCAGTTTGTCTGCAAGCTCCATCTGGGCTCCTTTCAACATATGAACCTGGTCGTATTTTTTATCGATGAGCTCAATTAATTGCTGAGATTCTTTCTTTAAATACGTTTCTATATCCGCATACTTTTCATTGAACTGGCGTAACTGACGCTCTACCTGCTCAAGTTTGATACTGCTGCTTTCGCTGGTGAGTGAGTTAGCGATAAAATCCTTAATAAAACGAGAGTCGATACTGCTTTTTGAAGAAAGGAATACATTAGTGATTGATTTCGGAATGTTCTGATACTTCTCGTTTCCCTTTAGTAAATGGAATTTTGAAAGTTGTTTATCAGTCTCTGTGCCGAATATAATATTTCTGTAGCGTTCAAAGGTATCGATCTGGTTTGAGATGTAGATGCCACGTTTTTCAAGGTTTGCGATCACTTCCTTGATTTTCATGGCTTCGTCGTTGGCTGTGAAAAAGAAATCGGGATCATAAGCTGCATCCACAAAACGGAACACCAGTTTATTGTGACGATAAACGATCACAAAGAATGGATTTTCTTCAGTGGCTATTTCATAGATCAGGTATGAATTTTCATAACGGAAATAATGCTCTTCGAAGGGTTTTTGCGAGGCCGAAATCCCAAGGCCACGACTGTTTGCGCTGTAGAAGAAGAGAATGGCACGTTGCAGGGATGTTTTACCAAAGTTATTGGTTCCTACAAAGCAGGTATTGCCGCTCAACTCAATGTCAGCGTATTTTACGTTGGCAATGTTAATTTCAACAATTCTATTCAGTATTCTGCAATTTTCCATCCTATACTATTATTTATTTCGGGTTCTATATTTCGTATTGCTTTCTTTTTCTTGTCCTTAATCACAGGGCACTAGTTGTAAATAATCGCTTGTCCGTCTTCACCACTACCGCTGTCTTCGTAAATGGCAATTGAATTGATCACATCTAGTAAATATGTATATGAGTCAAGCACCTTATACGATTCCGTTTTTTCGTCTTCCAGTTCTAAATACGAATCACGCGCCATAAGATCGCAAATCTCACGAACTTTGTTATGTAAGGTTTCCGAACGGTAGAGTGGAATCTTTTGAAGTTTTTGCTTCAAACGTACGTTCGCGTTACATTCTTCTGCTATCTCGCCTGGCCGGAAACGGCTCCCAATAGTGATCTTGTTGTCCATA
>JAEUTM010000227.1 GCA_016788025.1 Bacteroidia bacterium | reverse complement strand
GTTTAGAATGAGACTGGTCTACTTTCCATTTTGTTTGGGCAAAGGCAGCGGACATCATAAGCACTGATGCTGCTGCTGTGATTACTAATTTTTTCATGTCTTTAGTTTTAAATTCGGTTACAAATATATGTTACAACATTTAATGTTTAAACATTTATATTTTAAATTTTTGTTAACGCACTTGCATCTATCTGTATATCAAGTAAATATATATTCGTAGGATGCAGGTTCAAGTCCGTCCAACTGATATACATCCACCCTTGTTCTTAGCAAACTAGTCACATTGTATCCTAGTTTATGTGTCATTCTGCGAATCTGGCGGTTTTTACCTTCAGTGAGTATGATTCTGATTTTAGTCCCGGAAATAGGCGTACATATACTGGGCCGTGTGAGATGTTTACCAAGTAAAACCCCCTGGCTAAATTGTTCGAAAAATTCGGGTCCGGGAGTTCTATTCAATTCTACAATATATTCCTTTTCTTTTTGAGAGTCGGGATTGCAGATTTTTTCAACCCATTTACCATCGTTACTTAATAACAATAATCCTTCTGATTCCTTGTCGAGTCTTCCTGCTATTGACAAACCCTCCAGGTCTTTAAAAAAATCAGATAGATTATTCTCGACTGTCGGACTTAAACTACTTTGAAATCCGCGGGGTTTATAAAATTTAATGTAGCTGAACTTTTTTGCTTTGCGAACTATTGATCCACCGATTTTTACTTCCTGTGTTTCATCGAGGATGCAATTTTCATGAACGGTAATTCCATCTATACTTACGTTGCCTGATTGAATAAAGTCGCGTGCCTGGTTATTCGTAAATCCAAGCCTATGAACCATAAAATACGCAAGTTTCCTGGAAAAGCCCATTGCTAAATATTTGCAAATATAGTATGAGTGGTTTTATTGTGGGTTTTAATTGGAGTAATTTTGGATTCATGGAAGAATTAATCTCGATTCATCATTTAAAGAAAACCTACAAAATAGGCGACGAGGTTATTGAGGCGTTAAAAGATGTTTCGCTTACCATTTATAAGAATGAATATGTAGCGTTGATGGGTCCGTCGGGCAGTGGAAAATCGACGTTAATGAATATGCTGGGATGCCTTGATAGTCCTACATCCGGAGAATACATTCTGAATAAATTATCCGTCGCAAAGATGACCGATAATCAATTAGCAGAAGTACGAAACAAAGAAATAGGGTTTGTATTCCAAACATTTAATCTATTACCGAGAGCCACTACGCTTGATAACGTAGCCTTGCCTTTGGTGTATGCTGGTATGTCGAAGATAGACCGTGATCGGCGCGCTAAAGAAGTTTTAGAGAGTGTTGGTCTGGGAAACAGGATGAATCACAAGCCCAACGAACTCAGTGGGGGACAAAGGCAGCGTGTAGCAATTGCAAGGGCTCTTGTAAATAATCCTGCTATTATCCTTGCTGACGAGCCTACAGGAAATCTTGACAGTAAAACCTCTGTCGAGATCATGGGTCTCTTTGAAGAAATTCATAAAAAAGGAAATACTATTATTCTCGTAACACATGAGGAAGATATTGCATTGCATGCCCACAGGATAGTTCGTTTAAAAGATGGTCTGGTGGAAAGCGATAAGCCTAACACAAAAATTACCACTTATAAAAACAGAGTAGAAGCCTTCGACCAGGAGAATAAATAAAAAGCCCACTCAAACTGAATGGGCTTATGATTTATTCTTTTACCAGTCTAATGATCTTGACGGGCCTGTCCTCCGTTATCACTCTCAAAAAATAAACACCTTTCGATTGTGTGCTGATATCGATGTTTGATTCAGAAACACTCAGCGGCTCTCTTTTTATTTGTTTGCCAAGAGCATCATAGATTTCCATCCAGCCGGCGGAACCGGAAGCATTCCTCATCGTAAATATTCCATTGTTTGGATTCGGATAAATCTCAAAATTATTTTCGGCGCTCTCTTTTTCTATGCCAGTGCAGGCATTTACTTTAATAACTACCATTGCAGTGTCTTTACAACCGAGGTTATCAGTGCCAGTTGCGATATAGCTGTACGTAACACTGCTATTGGGTGTAACCGAAATAACGGAAGTTGTAAAATTACCAACGCTCCAGGAATAGGTTGTGGCACCAGTCACAGTAAATGTATTCGATTCGCCGCGACACATTGTTTTACGATTTGCAACAACGGTTAAAGTGGGGACAGGATTAACCAGAACCGTCACAGAATTACTGCCTTTACAACCATTCGGACCGGTAGCTGTTACTGAATAGTCGGTAGTAGTTTGAGGCGTAGTGGTTATTGAAGCGAAAGGATAATTTCCCCACAAGTAACTATTTGGCACACCGCCACTGGCAGACAGTGTGATGGGCTCACCAAGACAAACTGCTGAAGGACTTGAAATTGACGGTGTAAATGAATTTACGACGATGGTTAAGGTTTTATCGATGGCGCATCCTGCTGCGTTGGTACCCGTAACCGTATACGTTGTGGTGATCGTTGGCGTCTGAACGACTGTATTTGTTGTTTCACCGGTATCCCAGGAATACGTGACGGCTCCGCCTGCATTTAGACTGACTGTTCCACCAAGACATATCACGGTTGAATTGCTGCTGGTTGTTAAATTTGGTAGATTGTTAACCGTTAGGGTTATTGCTGCTGAGGAATTACAAGCGGCAGAGTTTGTTCCAACAATTGAATAGGTTGTTGTAACGGTAGGGCACACAGCTATTGTACTGCTGCTGCTGATAGTACTCCATGTGTAATTCGTTGTACCACTTGCGCTGAGCGTTGCACACGCTCCGAAACAAACCGCAGTCGGGCTGCTTGCTATAGTTACATTTGCAGTATGTCCCAATATCGCTTCAATTTTAAAGTAGCCAAGATTTTGCAGTAAAGGAGTCATAACTCCACCCGTTAATGGTGTAGTATAATAGAGCGTTTGCGGTACATAAGAAGATGCGAGTGCACCGGCCGGATAATAGGCAGTGGTATTTGCCGGTTGCGCAAATCCCAAATAATAAGTGCTTCCCGCAGTAAGAGCCTGAGGAGAAGCAAAGGCAAATTCCTGGCTTGTTCCATACATTGCGCTTGTAAGAGTAATTGTATTAGTGGTTGCCACAATACCTCCTGTTGAACTTAATAATACGCCCCACCCTGTATTTCCGGCAGTATTTGCGTCTGTTCCAATGGCACATCTCATTCCTGTTATTGTTGAAGTTCCTGCATTTGAATAAGAGCAGGCAATGATCCCCGAACCAGTACCCCAGCCTACGGAATTGGTATAACTGCCTGATGCGGGATTTAGGCCCCATTCGTTACAACTTACGCTTTGTGAATAGGTTGCCTGGTTGTTGTTATTATTCTGATCTGATGCAACACTGATCGTTAAATTGCTGAGACCGTTAAGTGTTGGGTTATAACCATTAAAGGTAACGGTAGTAATTGCCCCGGAGGCAAGGTTTGTAATAGTTTGTGTGGCAGTATAAGGATTAACCCCGGTAATATTGAGACCGACGTTAATATTATTTTGAGCTACATTGCTTGCGTTTTTAATAACAGCCTTAATTGTTTGCGGAGCACTGAGCACGCTTGCTACCCGTCCCATTGCTTCTGTGCCTATTACCTGGATATCGTTAGTATAAGTGTTGGCGATACCAAACAAAAAGCATGGACGGAAACTAGTTGCCACGAGTGTAGTTGGTGCAGAAACATTGGAAGCCGCTGTCATCGCTCCATTTACCAAACCCAGAGAATTACAACGATATACGGCCGCAGTCAGATCAAAAGGACCAGATGAATTCCAATCGTATGCAACGTAGAGGCCGCCTCCGGTATAGGTGAATGGCGTACTTAGGGTAACGGTAATTGAACTGCTTGTTGCCGTGGTTGGCACAGTCATTACATTGGCATACACACTGGTCATTCCACCGATAGCAGTTGCAAATGTGGTGCTTTTAGTATTTGTCACATCATTGGTGTTTTCGAGGTACAAAGTAAAATTTCCCGTGCAAGCGTTTAAGTTTGTACCAGTATTTAAGGTAAAACCAAAAGCAGTAATTGTGGTATTGGGAGTTATACCGGTAAGTTCGGAGGCGAGAACCAGTGCAACTGCTCTCATGTTGGCGTGTGCAGAGGTACCATTTGGTGCCCGGTTGGGCGAGGTACTGTTGTCGTAAACAGGTGCCTCTACATAAACAGTTGGCTGACAGATAATTTTTCCGGATAATGCCAGGATAAATGCAAATAGAAGCAGGGTAGATTTTTTCATGTTTGCAGGGTTTAAGGTTAACTAAATGTAATGTTTTTAAGCCCGAAGAACAAAAAATTAACGAATCTAACTGTAATCTAATTAAATTGGAAGCATACCCTGGAATATAAAAAAACCGGAGACTGTCTCCGGTTTTTCATTGTCATTAAGGTCCATTAAGATCAAAGAGAATAACTAACTAATATCTCAACTATACAAGTGAAAAGAACAAATGGTTGGCTACTCCTTAATAATTTTAATAGAACCCTTTTCCGGATGGTTTTTTATCCGCAGAAAGTAAATGCCGCTATTGAAATCACCCAGATCTAATTCATTTTTTTCAGAATTAACTGTCACTTCCTTTATCTGTTGACCATTCAAATTAAACACTTCAATAATTTCACCAAACAGAACATTATTAAATGTTAGCTCGTAGAGTCCTTCTGATGGGTTTGGAAACACCGACAAACTAAGGCTCTTTTGCTGTTCCGCCATTCCTACACAGGCCCAAACGTCTATGCTGATCATTTTTTTACAGCCGTTTTGCACATCTTCCGCAAGAACCGAATATGCACCAGGCGTGGTTGTAACCAGCGTTGAGCTGTTAACTCCGCTTACCGTAGCGTTTGCCGGTGCAGTCCAAGTGTACGAGTAATTAGCGGTAGTATTAGAAGGATAGACAGTCAGAGTCGCATCACCAGGACAAGGTAATAATGCAATATTGTCAAAAGTTAACACGGGATATTGCCTGTTGTCTTGAACAATGAATGTAGCTTCTTTTGTACATCCGTTATTTAGATCAATCGCGGTCATTGTATAAACTCCCGGTACACCAGCTACGTAAGTTGGACTGCCGGGATCAGTAAATGGGCCAGCCCATTGTTGAACAATTACCGGTAAAACATTAGGAAATTGTGCACCAGGAATACCCGAAGTACTCTGATTCATTAACGTAAGAGTTGGCGTTTTACAAGTCACACCAGTAATGCCAAGCGAAGAAGTTATCAGTGCATTAGGGCTATAAATATTCCGATAGACGGATACGCTTTGCGTGTTTGTGCAGAGGTTTTCATTATTTGTAATAGTTACACTGTACACGCCAAGGGTTGGATTTGAAACAGGTGAAGCAGATGTAATAACAACACTGCTTACGGTATATCCTGCGGGTGTGGGAGCATAGGACCAGAGATAACTTAGATTGGTTTCTGTGCTTGAGGCCAATAATGTTACCTGGGGTGAAGCACAGGTAACAGTAAGATTATTTGCAGTAATAGATAGTGATGGACTTAGCGTATTTGTAATGATACTGAATGGTGTTGCTGCCATGCAACCGGTATTAGGGTCAAAAATAGCAGCAGTATAGGTTCCTGGTGCGGTTACCGTATAAGCTGTAATAGGCCCGGGATTAGGTGGGAAAATAATTGATGAGCCCGGTGGGAACAATGTATAACCAATCACACCGCCTCCGGAAGAGGTACCATTATTAAAAAACACCGACTCCACACTTTTTGTAGCACACCCCAGGGCATAGTTATTACTGGTTGACAAGCTGAAGGAGGGAAAGGCTTGATTTGAATTCACTGTGAAGGTGTTGCAGGTTTTACAACCATTTACATTGTCTACAGCGCAATGTGTATATACGCCGGGTGACAGAGGGGGATAAACTGTGGTGTATGATGAAACAACCAGGGAGCCGCCCATCGGAGACGTAAAATATTGCGTGACATTGGTGGTTGGAGTAACTGCTGCAGTAACATCTGTAATTGAACTAAGTGTACATGTTATCATCTGTGAAAGTGGACTCAAAAAAACACTCGGGGCAACAGTATTGCTTGTTATTGTAATAGATTGACTTCCTACAGGCGCATTCAGAGAATCCAACATCGTTACAGTATAGGTACCTGGCTGACTAAGCGATACCTGAGTGCCCGTTATATTAGTTGCGGGGCCGGACCATTGAAAAGACCAGGGCGGAACCACTGTTGTGTTTACAGTGAGGTCTATTTGTGTTAAATTACATGTCAAAACGTTCGTACCAGAATTGTTGGTAACGGTAAATGCATTACTTGTTTGAGATTTAGTAAAATATGTAGTAAGTAGTGAAAGCGATAGGCAAATTAGCTTTTTCATTAATTGGGTTTTGTATATTAATACAAATTTAGGGCCAAAATCCAGTACAAAAATTTCAATAAAAAAGCCGGGGATGGACCCGGCAATTCTTTGAAATTCTAATGATCAACTGATTGATTACTCCTTAATAATTTTGACAGAACCTTTTTCAGGATGGTTTTTTATCCGCAGAAAGTAAATGCCGCTATTGAAATCACCCAGATCTAATTCATTTTTCCCGAAATTGACTGAAAACTCATTTACAAGTTGTCCATTAACATTGAACACTTCTGCTACTTCACCAAGTTGGACGTTGCTAAGGATTATTTCGTATTTTCCATTCGAAGGATTTGGGTATATTCTTAAAGCTTCTTCTTCCTGGTTTACTTTTATTCCAACTGTAATTTTACAGGTATCTAAAACATTAACTGTCGCCATTGATTTACAACCATTATTAAGATCCTGTGCAACGAGCGTATAAGTATCTGCGTTGTTGGCAACATAGCTTGAACTTACGCTACCATTAGCCTGAACATTAGAAAGCCATTGAAGTCCTATAACTGGCTGATTATTTGGAAATGCTGATCCAGAGGGAATACCCGAAATGCTGGAATTTATCAATAACAGGGAGCGACTAGGACATGACAAGTAGCTCGTGTCGTTGTTGGTCGTATGTGCTATCGGAGGATAAATGTTCTGATAAATTACAATCATCCTGAGGTTGGTACAGTAGTTGGTGCTATCCATCCCGGTTACAGTGAAGCCTGCAATAACAGAATTTTGCGGAGAAGCTGTAAGTGTAGAAACTGAGAAATTAGTTTGAACGAGTGGTGAGCCGCTGTAAGGAAATGTCCAGGTATAAGTCATATTTGCCGAATTTGAACTGGGCTGCAAAACAACCTGTGTTGTATAGCAATTGAGTACAGATGTAAAGGGACTTGGTGTTATTGAAAGCTGTGGCGCTGTATTATTGGCAACAATAGTAAACGGAACCTGTGTTGTGCACATATTTTGAACATCTCTTACCACTGCATAATAAGATCCCGCAGTGTTTAGCGTGTACTGTGTGGCCGTTCCCAGAAATCCAGGAGGAACCGGCACAGCGAAAGGAACAATAGTAAATCCGGCCGCACCGCCACCTCCAGTCTGAGAATTAGTTATGTCAACAATCGCTACGCTCTTTGTACCGCAGCCGATAGTATAATTTTGCGGACTTGCGAGCAAAAAAGTTGGAAACGTTGTATTACTTGTAATGGCAAAAGTCACAGTACTTTCACAGCCATTTATATTGTCATGGACAACAACGGTATGCTGACCCGGTGCAGACGTACTATAATTTGCCACAGAAGAGTTCACAATGTAAGCGGAACCCACGGGAGAATAAAAGGTGTGACTGACATTTCCAGTCGCTGAAGAGTTCACATTTGCCATCTGCGTTCCGCAGGTAATACTTTGCGAAAGCGGACTTACGCTTGCAGGAGGAGGCGTGGTATTTGAAAGGATAGCAATAGTTTGGCTTCCTATAGTATTATTCAGAGAATCAATCATAGTAACCGTATAACTGCCGGGTTGTCCGATGGTAACGTGCGTACCTGTAGCCGACATTGCCGGACCGGCCCATTGGAATGACCAGGGCGGGATTACTGTTGTGTTAACTGTAAGGTCGATAAGTGTAACACTGCAAGTTAAAACATTTGTACCGGAATTATTGGTGACAGTAAAAACATTGGTTGTTTGCGCGCTGGCAAAAAAGACAAAGAATAAAAACGATAAAATAGAAATTATTTTTTTCATTAAGATTGGGTTTAGTAACCTAAATATACAAATTTCGTGCAAAAAATTGTACGCGGATTAGACCTGACCCAACAGCAGAGAATACTTGAAATAAAAAAATCCGGCCATTGAGCCGGATTTTCTTTTTATAAAATAAAATTTATTTTTTCGCGTCTGCAAGAAACTGTGCTAAACCGCTATCTGTAAGTGGATGTTTTAATAATGCAGTGATTGCGCTAAGAGGACAGGTTGCAACGTCTGCACCAATTTTGGCACACTCAATAATATGCATTGGGTGACGAACGCTTGCCGCAAGAATTTGTGTTTCGTAGCCAAAGTTATCGTAAATAATACGGATATCTTCAATCAAACGTAATCCATCTGTACTTACATCATCAAGTCTTCCAATAAAAGGAGACACGTAAGTAGCACCCGCCTTTGCAGCTAAAAGAGCTTGCCCGGCAGAGAATACCAGAGTACAATTTGTTTTGATTCCCTTTTCAGTGAAGTATTTAATTGCTTTTACACCGTCTTTAATCATAGGTATCTTCACAACAATTCGTTCGTGAAGCTCAGCCAATGCTTCTCCTTCTTTCACCATTCCTTCGTAATCGGTAGCAATAACTTCTGCACTTACATCACCGGTTACAATGTTGCAAATATCAACGTAATGTTTAAGAATTTTGTCCTGACCTTTGATTCCTTCTTTCGCCATCAAAGATGGATTAGTAGTTACACCGTCTAAAACACCAAGGTCTTGCGCCTCTTTAATCTGAGCCAGATTGGCCGTATCGATAAAAAATTTCATGTATTATTTTTTGAAGTCCCAAAGATAGCTGAATGTTTAAAATAAGTCGAAAAATACTTTGAACAAAGCTGTTAATTAATACTCTGGGAGCAGACCCAGGCAGTGGTCCAGGCGCTCTGAAAATTAAATCCCCCCGTTATCCCGTCAATATTCAATACTTCGCCACAAAAGTAAAGACCCTGAACCAGTTTACTTTCCATCGTTTTAAAATTTATTTCCTTAAGATTTATTCCTCCACAGGTTACAAATTCATCTTTAAAAGTTGTCTTTCCCTCCATAGCATATTGACTATTACAAAGAACCTGAACGAGATTGCTGATCTGTTTGTTTGATATTTCAGCCCAGGGTTTAGTATTATCAATCCCGGCTGAGCTACAAAAAAATTCCCATAATCTTTTCGGAAGGTCAAACATGGCATTGGAATAGGGTAGCGCTTTGTTTTTTTCTTTCTGATGTTTTTTAACAAGGTCAAGCACCTCGGCCTGGTTGGTCCGGTTAACCCAGTCCACCTGTATTATTGCTTTATAATCGCGGTCAAAAAAATCTTTAGCAGCAAAGGCGGACAACTTCAGAACTGCCGGGCCACTTAAACCCCAATGCGTAATTAAAACCGGACCAGTATAGCTAAGTTTTGTGTCTTTAATTTTCACGTGTGCATTTTGAACGCTGAGTCCCTGTAATTCTGTTTTGATTTTTTCGCCTGGCATATTCAGAGTAAAAAGGCTTGGAATTGGCTGGTCTATTTTATGCCCGAGATTCTTAATAATATCATAAGCTCCTGTTTTAGGGTGCCCGCCGAGCGCACAAATTACCGAATCACATGAAATAAATTCTTTACTGGTTTTTAACAAAAAACGATCGTCTTGTTTTTTAATCGAAAATACTTCTTCAGAAGTTCGGATCTCGATATTTAGCTTTGAGCTTAGACTAAGGAAACAGTCAATAATGGTTTGACTACTATCTGAAAGAGGGAACATACGTCCGTCTTCTTCGGTTTTTAATAGTACACCATTTCTTTTAAACCAATCAATCGTATCCTTAACACTGAATTGTGAAAAGACTTGCTGAAGTTCTTTCGATCCGCGCGGATAGTTTTTAATTAGTTCGGAATTTTCGAAACAATGATGTGTGACGTTACAACGTCCCCCTCCAGAAATTCTCACTTTTGATAAGAGCTTCGAGGTTTTTTCAAGAATGATGACCCTGAAATCGGGTTTTCGCAAGGCGAGATTAATAGCGGAGAAAAAACCCGCAGCACCACCTCCGATAACAACAACCGTTTTAGAATTCACGTTACTATTTAATGAGCTCAATCCAGCCCTTCAGCACTTTACCACCATCACCCGGATCAAGAACGTAAAAGTACGTGTTCGAACTAAGTTTAGAAAGTTCTCCTTCAATTGGCCAGGTTCTATCAACATTATTATAACCCTTCATCGTGTAAACCTGTTCTCCCCAACGCGTAAAAACCATTATACTATTATTAGGATATTGTTCAATATTCTCTATGTACATAAACTCATTCTCTCCATCTCCATTGCGGGTAATACCACTGTAAACCTTTAGAACACAATCGTCACTGCCATTTTTTATTTCAAAACTCTGGCTTGTTGAATCACT
>JAEUTM010000299.1 GCA_016788025.1 Bacteroidia bacterium | reverse complement strand
TTGGTATAAATGTTTGCTGCAAGATCGGCATGTGTGCGCATGATAGCGTTGTCAACAATCGCAACGGTTATATTTGAGTTTCCGTTAAAAATGTTCCAGGCACTTTGAGCGTTGATCTGGTTGAGATGCGTTGATCCGCTTGCGCTGGCAAACATTGGATCGTTGGGAGTTGCATGAGTTTTATTTAATCTTACTTTTTCGGCATATTCCACGTCGCCTATTTCCCGCAGTTCTGTCGCGAACGCCTCAATCATGGAGATATTCGTGAATTCTAGTTTTAGAATACTGGTAAGAACTTTATCGTCACTGGCCTGGAAGAAAGGAATGGAAATTTTAGAAAGGCCGTATTTGGAAACATATTTTTCCAACAATGGAAATTTTGCAATTGGAATATTTCTTGGGTTTTCCTTTGTAAGTTCTTTAATAGCAGCTGGTGTGAATTTTACATAGAGCTTCCCGTCAGCATATTCCCGGTAAACAGTTTGCGATTTTGCAATACCAAGAACACATAAAACGGCAAGAAACGAAAGTATATTTCTCATCAAATAAAAGCTTTTATATCCTTTAAATATAGGTAATTAAGGTATAAGTGAAAAATTAGAGACTCAGCCAAAACCAATCCTGGCTCATTCATTTTACGGTAAAAAACCGGTTTATTTTGGAGGTTCAGGATGTAGTTTGTTAAAATAGTTATATTTAAAGCTGTATTAGCTCAAAAACACATATGAAAGTGGCTGTAATCGACTGTGGTACGAATACCTTTAATCTGGTTATCGCCGAAATTTTCGATCAGGTCAGATATAATAAACTATACAATACCAGAATTCCTGTAAAGCTTGGCGAAGCTGCCATTAACAATGGATTTATTGCGGACGCTGCTTTTGAAAGAGGTATTGAAGCGTTACGTTTATTTAATGACCGGGTGCGGAAGTTAAATGTTGAGAAGATACTGGCCTTTGCCACTTCCGCGATAAGAGACGCAAGTAACGGCACGCTTTTTGTAAAAAGGGTTAAAGACGAACTGGATATCGATATTATGGTTATTGACGGCAATCGCGAAGCAGAGTTAATATACTACGGGATCAGGGGTGCTGTAACAATGAAAAAAGAACCATCTCTGATTATGGATATTGGAGGTGGAAGTAACGAATTTGTCATTGCCAATAAAGACGGATTTTCATGGAAGCAGAGTTTTAAGATCGGCGCTGCGCGTATTCTCGATAGATTCCCGCATTCAAATCCCATTAAGTCAAATGAAATAGAAACGATAAATGCATATCTCCTGGACGAGCTGAAGCCTCTGATCACGGCTGTGCAGGAGAAAAAGCCTATTGAGCTGATCGGATCTTCGGGAGCTTTTGATTCGATAATAGAAATGATTCACGGAGAATATAATGGGGAGCCACTTAGAGCTGAAAAAACTGAGTATGTTGTCGAAGAAAATTCCTACAGGAAAATTGTTGATAGGATCATGAGCTCTACTCTTGAAGAACGAAAACAGATCAAGGGATTAGTACCCATGCGTTTTGATATGATTGTAATTTCATGCATAATGATTGACCTGGTTTTGAAAATAATTAACACCAACAAAATGCGTGTATCTACTTACTCTTTGAAAGAAGGTGCTTTGCTGGAGTTCATGCAACAAATAAAATAATATGGCGAAAATTCTGATTATAGATGATGAAAAGGCGATACGTCGCTCTATCCGTGAAATTCTCGAGTTCGAAAAACATGTTATTGAAGAAGCGGAAGATGGGCAAATGGGACTTAATATGGCATTGAAAAATAATTATGATATTGTTTTGAGCGACATAAAAATGCCGAAGCTCGACGGAATTGAATTGCTTAATAAACTCACAGAATCTGGAATTACAAGTTCTATTATCATGATGAGCGGGCATGGAAGCATTGAAACCGCAGTGGATGCTGTTAAAAGAGGTGCATACGACTATCTCGCCAAACCCATTGATTTAAACCGGCTGCTCGTTGCAGTAAGAAATGCTTTGGAAAAAGTAGATCTCGTAACGGAAACAAAAACATTGCGCAAAAAAATCCAGAAAAATGTGGAAATGGTAGGGGAATCAAAAGCGATTAAGGAGATCAAAGATATTATTGAAAAAGTTGCCCCAACAGACGCTAAAGTGCTTATTACAGGTAGCAATGGAAGCGGAAAAGAACTGGTCGCAAAATGGTTGCATGAAAAAAGTAACAGGGCAAACGGTCCTTTGGTAGAAGTAAATTGCGCTGCCATTCCATCTGAATTAATCGAAAGTGAATTATTCGGACATGAAAAAGGTTCTTTTACAAGTGCGGTGGCACAACGAAAGGGAAAATTTGAGCTTGCTGAAGGCGGAACGCTTTTCCTGGATGAAATTGGCGACATGAGCTTAAGCGCACAGGCCAAGGTGTTGAGGGCTTTGCAGGAAAACAAGATCACGCGTGTGGGCGGCGATAAAGAAATTAAAGTGAATGTTCGTGTGGTTGCAGCAACCAACAAAAATCTTGAAAAAGAAATCGAAAAAGAAACGTTCAGACGGGATTTGTTTCATCGACTTAATGTGATTCCGATTCATGTTCCTTCCCTGGATGATCGCAAAGAAGATATCCCGCTTCTTGCAGATTATTTCCTCGATGGTATTTGTGGTGAAATGGGCATAGCAAAAAAGGCAATTTCCGGTGAAGCATTGAAGGCCTTGCAGAACCGCGTCTGGACCGGAAATATCCGAGAGTTTAGAAATGTAATCGAGCGTTTGATTATCCTCGGGGGTAAAGAAATTTCCGCTGAGGATGTAAAACAATTTGGATAAGGTTTATCACCTGATCAGAAGTACATTTCCCGTGTATTCCTTTTCTTCGCCTCCAAACGTTGTTAATTTGATTTTCCAGACATAGGAATCCTGTTTGCATGCTTCGTTTTTGTAATAACCATTCCATCCCTCGCTGAGATCCGTTGTTTGGAAAATTTCGTCTCCCCATCTATCAAAGACGAGCATTTCGTAAAATTTCACGCCTTTGGCTACCGGATAAAAAAAGTCGTTACGCCCATCGTCATTGGGTGTAAAAGCATTAGGTATGTAAAAAGAAAAATCGGGCAATATCTCTACGGTTTTTATGACCGTGTCAGCGCAGCCATTACCATCACTCACAGTTAAAGCTACCGGATAGCGTCCTGCGTTGGGAAAATAATAAAACGTGTT
>JAEUTM010000289.1 GCA_016788025.1 Bacteroidia bacterium | reverse complement strand
CTCCTAAAAAAGTTCCTCCCGAAACACTGGAAAGGATTCTTATTCGTTCAAGCAGAGTTGTGTCGTTAAATTTTTTAGCGGACAGGTAACTCATCAATCCAAGATGAATGCAGGTAGCACGGAAACCTCCGCCGGAAAGTGAAACAGCAATATTTTGAAAAGGGGTTTTCGGCAGATGCGCCCGCCTTTTACTGCGGGGCTTAACAGATTTAGGTGCTTTAACCTCCATAAACTTCTGAACGATTAAGTTATAAATTTATTTCACAAAATGGAGATTAACCTGCTTTTAAGAGATTGAGGGCACCCTGGCTCAGAAGTTCAGCACCGTAAGGAATGCAGTCCTCGTTAAACACTACTTTAGAATCATGGAGAAAATAACAGGCTTCTGCGGTATCTTTAGCTCCAAGGAAATAGAACATAGAAGGTACTTTGCGCGAGTAAAAAGCAAAATCTTCGGACCCCAAAATTGCATCTATCGGGATAACATTTCCTTTGCCGAAGATCCCGTCCAGAGTTGATGTCATTTGAGCATGTACCTGCTTGTCGTTAAGGAGACTGGGATAATTGAGATTGTATTCAATTTTAATATCGGCATCGAAGGAAGTCATGGTTCCTTTTATAATTTTTTCCATTCGAGACAGTACCTGGTTAAATGTATCCAGATCGAGCGCCCTAACAGTGCCTTCAATAACAACTTTATCTGCTATGACGTTCGGTGCCACGCCCCCACTTATTTTGGTAAATGAAATCACTGTTGGTTCATGCGGCGGAATATACTTGGCAGTAATTGCAGACACAGATTGTATAAGATTCGAAGCCACAAGAATAGCATCTATGCCGAGATGAGGAGCCACAGCGGCATGCGCCATCTTACCCGTGATTTCAATTTTAAAGAAATTTGCGCAGGCAAGCGCTTGTCCCAGTTTAAAAGCGAGTTTTCCAACGGGCAATAAAGGATGAACGTGCAGTCCCAGCGCTGCTCTCACACCATCCAGTTCTCCCGCCTCCACCATTCGCTGACCGCCCGATTTTTTGTCCGGATCATCGTAAACACCTTCCTCAGAAGGCTGAAAAATAAATTTAACCTTTCCTTTAAAATCTGAGTCCTTCAAAAGAGCAGCGGCACCAAGCAACATGGTTGTGTGTACATCGTGACCACAGGCATGCATCAAAGGAACGTCGAGCCCTCTTGCGTCCTTCATGGTTTTTGTACTTTTAAAATCCAGTTTTGTTTCCTCTAGAATAGGGAGAGCATCCATATCTGCCCGTAAGGCAATAACAGGTCCATCGCCTTTTTCGAGTGTTGCAACTACGCCCGTGCCCGCTATCCCCTGGCGAAATGGAATTTTCAGCCGACCTAACTCTTCACATACAAGCGCTGCCGTCTGATGTTCTCTGTATCCAATTTCGGGGTTCGCATGTATCTTGCGACGAATAGCAATCAATCTTTTAATAAGTTCCGGATCCATTCTGATTTTGCTTTACACTAATTTAAGCTTTTATGTGTAAAGAGAAAATTAAAAGGCGCTAAAACTGGCGAATCTAAAGGTAAAGAAATGTTAAGCCGCTTAATTATTGTACATCTCCATGCTCAGGCGGGTTTCCTCCAGGTCGAGCTCCCTTTCGATTTTCCGGATGATTTCCATATTTGTTTCTCCTTTGCGATGCAGCTCTTTCAGAACATTCCTCTCTACCTGAATCAGGTCGATCTGTAGCTGACTGAATTCATTAAAGATATTTCCCTGCAGCGTTTTACCATTTCCAAAATAATTAGCCGGCAGATCGGTTCGCTGCAAACGGTTATATTTTACTTCGTATTTGCTTTTAATGTTCCTTAGCAACTCATCCTGTATAAGAGACAAATTATCTTCTATGTGCCCGATGGTAAGCGAGACCACTTTAGTACGCGTTTCATATTCTTCCATTGCGACCGAATAAGGCTGTATTTTTAAAACCCTTATTATCCAGGGAAGTGTCAGACCCAGTAAGACAAGAGTAGATACTATCACACAGAATGTAAGGTAAATAACCAGGTTGCGCTGAGGAAAAAGAGATCCATCCGCCATGGTTATCGGCAATGCAAGAGCAGCCGCCATTGAAACCACGCCTCGCATACCCGACCATCCAAAAACTACCAGATTTCTTTTATCAAGAGTCTCTCTTTCTCTTATACGGCGAGATACCAGGTGTGGAATCAAAGCTGCCGGGTACACCCAAATGAAGCGGACGGCAATTACGACGGCACTTATCAATAAACCCCATAGTAACACAGACGAAACCGAATATTCACTTATTCCCTGCATAACAGAACGTAACTGCAATCCAATAAGAATAAATACCAGGCTGTTTAGAACAAAAATAACCACATCCCATACGGAATACGCCATAATCCGGCTTTGATGAGAAAATATTTCATCGGAACGAAACGAAAGATACAAGCCGGTGCTCACTACTGCAAGTACCCCCGAGAAATGAAAATGCTCCGCCAAAAGATAGGAAGCAAAAGGAGTCAGAAATGTAAATGTTACTTCTACCACGGGATCACAGAGAAACTTTTTGTGAATCAGGTAAATCAGATAAGCGATACCAAGCCCCAGTGCTATACCGGCAACAGAAATCCACAGAAAATTCATTCCAGCTTCCCAAAGAACGAAATTTCCTGCTGTTATTGCTGCAAGCGCATATTTATAAGAGATCAGACCACTGGCATCGTTCACGAGACTTTCACCCTCTAGTATAGTAATCAGCCGCGGATTTAATCCCAGTCCTTTTGTAACGGAAGTGGCGGCCACAGCATCAGGAGGTGAAACAATGGCTCCTAATAAAAAAGCCAGAGGCCATGTCATATCAGGGATCAGTGAATAAGCAACTAGCGCCACTGCGCTCATAGTAAAAAGCACGAGGCCTATTGCAGCGAGACTGATTGGGCGGATCGCAGCTTTAAATTCGTGCCAGCTTGTTGACCAGGCCGCACTGTATAATAAAGGAGGAAGAAAGATAATAAACACGATCTCCGGGCTTAGCGCTATTACAGGAAGACCTGGAATGATGCTGATCAGAATTCCGCACAAAATCAACACAATGGGAAAAGGGAATTTATATTTCCGGCTTAAGATGCTGAGAAATGAAATTCCAAAAAGCATCATGATTATGATGGTAACATTTTCCATGCTTTAAAATTATCGATTTTATGTCAAGAACTAAAAGTCAACACTAAATCATTCCCTTCGTTTTAAACTCCAGGTACTTATTTATTGTGGCCGAGTACAAATTTTCCGGAGACGTTTGAATGGCGTGAATACCATGCTTCTGGAGTTCTTTGTAAATTTGGTTCTTTTCAAGAATGAATTTTTTTGCGATAGTTAACTGGTAAATGTCCTGGAGATCGCTTGCCTCCTGCCGCGAATAGGTCTGCAGTTCTGAGTTCTCAAAAAACACAACCACCAGCAGATGACTCGTATTAATAAGCTTGAGAATCGGAATATTACGCTCAAGGGCGTAAATGCTATCGAAATTCGTATACAGGAAAAGTAAACTGCGATTAGGTATTTCCCGCTTTACCGAAGCATATAAACTTTCGTAGCTAGCCTCCGAATAATCGTATTTTTCTTTATAAAGACCGTACATTATTTTTTTCAGGTGACGGGGGCCCTTGTCTGCTTTTAAATAAGATCCTATGCCTTTTGAAAAAACAATTAAACCTGCTTTATCCTGCTTTTTTAGTACGATATTGGAAAAAGCAAGTGTAGAGTTGATCGCGTAGTCCACCAGGGTTAAACCATTAAAAGGCGTTTTCATAACGCGACTCTTGTCAATGATTGAGTAGATCTGCTGGGAACGCTCATCTTCGTAACAATTAACCATCACTTCATTCGTGGTACTTGTTGCCTTCCAGTTAATGTGCCGCGTGTCATCACCGGGCACGTAAACCTTTATCTGATCAAATTCATAACTTCTTCCCGGTAAACGGTTTTTATTTTCGCCTTGAACAAAGGAAGGATGTTTAAGTGCAATGAGTTGCTGCCTGTACATTTGAATCACAGATGGATACACCGCTACTATTTTTTCGCAATTTGTAGTCTCCCTTCGCGCTATGAGGCCCAGGCTGGTTTTTACGAAAATCTGCAAATTGCCGAACACGTACTCTCCCCTGAGTTTCGGAGCTATCGTGTAATAAAGTTCCTCACCCTGCGCTTTATTGAGTGTTGTATTGACAACAAAATCCCTCAGGTTAAACTGATGCGGAATTTCATCAATGATCTTCAGCTTTAATGAAAAAGGCTTTAGATTAGAAACATGAAGCAAGATTTTATTCTGATCGTTGAGCGATAGCACTGCGTTTACCTGGCGGGACGCATTAACATTCTTGCCACGGAATAATAGAAAAATATCGACAATTAATATCAAAATAATCCCCAGAAACAATAAGATTGCTAAATAAAATACCGGTTCCATCAAATAAGCACAAAAGAGAAGTGCTACACAAACACCAAGTGCATAAAAAATTCTGTCAGTAAGATATAAACTCCGTAAAAAGGCCATTACCTCGGAACTTCAATTTTTTTTATCATTTCCTTAATAACAGATTCAATCGTTATTCCTTCCATCTCTTTTTCAGGTGAGAGAATAATGCGGTGACTCAAAACCGGATAACAAACCGTTTGAATATCATCGGGTGTTACAAAGTCGCGTCCGCGCAGTGCAGCCAAGGCCTTGGAAGTTTTAATAATGGCCATAGAAGCGCGTGGAGATGCTCCAATGAACAAGTCTCCATTATTACGCGTTTGATGAACAATTGTGGCTATGTATGTAATGAGTTCATCTTTGATAAAAATCTTTTCAATGATTTCGAGGCATTTCTCCATGTCAAAGCTCTTGATCACCGGGTTCACCTGTTCTATTTTCTTTTGAGAAAAGTCATTTTTGAAACGCTGCAGGATGGCAATTTCATTTTTTAAGTCGGGGTAATCGACATGCAGCTTAAATAGAAACCTGTCGAGCTGAGCTTCGGGGAGTTTATATGTCCCCTCCTGCTCTATCGGGTTCTGCGTTGCGATCACAAAAAATGGTTTCGGCAGCTGATAGGTTTCTCCGTCAACAGTGATCTGTTTTTCTTCCATAGCTTCAAATAAGGCGGCCTGTGTTTTTGCAGGGGAGCGGTTTATTTCATCGATAAGCACAAGGTTAGAAAAAAGAGGGCCCTTTTTAAATGTAAACTCGTTTTTTTGCATATTGAAAAGGGTAACGCCGATCAGATCTGAAGGAAGCAGATCGGGTGTAAACTGAATCCTTTTAAATTCAATGTTCATACACTGCGACATTAGTTTAGCAGTGAGTGTTTTAGCAACTCCAGGAACCCCTTCCAGTAAGACATGCCCGCCGCTCAACATGGCAGCAAGCATTAGCTGAATTAACTGATCGTTACCGATAATTACTTTTTGTATTTCTTGCCGTGTTCTTTCATAAATGTCATTTACAAAAGCAATCTCTGCAGCACTTGCTGTTGAGCCTAAAACTTCCTGCGAGGGAGAAATGTTCTGCTCTTTATCCGGGTTTTCTACATCCATTTTTATTTCCTTTTTTTATTATAATTTTCAATAGCATTATACAAGTCCACCAGATCGTCACCATCGGCACTTGACTCCGACCGCAGTCGTTTAAACTTTTTAAAAAGATTTTCGATGATTCTTTTGTTAATACCTGAGCGGATGGCCAACTGATCGACCAACTCGGATTCCGGAACATTCGTTGCCAGGTTATACCTGCCCCGGATGTCTGAAAGAAAAACAATATACATCTCATTTGCAATATACCGCTGTTCGCTGCTTTTAAAATAAAGCGTACCAATTGCCTTGACATATTCAATGGTTGTATTTACGTTTAAAGGCATCAGAGGAATGATACGCTGCTCTCTTTTTGATCTGAAAACCAGGTACAAAAAAATGGTAAAAAGCAGGAGATACCAAGCCCATCGTAAGTATGGATGAGAAAATAAAAACTTAAGAGGACTTTTACCTGGCGAATCAGAATCGGTTCCAGGCTTATAACTATCCGGTTCGTCCCAGTATACCGGACCGTTCCTCATCAGCGACAACATATTCGCAGCATGCGTATATCCTTTTTGTTGCGCCAGGTAATAATTGGTGAAGAAAACCGGGGTGGTGTGAAAATAAAATCTTCCTTTGCCATGATTAATATAAAAGGCACAAATGTTTGTATCGTTTAAAAATGAAAGTGCCTGAAAGTTGAAATCGTTGTGAAGACGCTTGAAATAACTGTTATTATATACCGCCCAATAGGTGGCCACAGTATCTTTTCCATTTTGGTAATTAAACCTTTCTCTCGCCGGAAATGGGAGATCGTTATTGGCATATGTAAGATACACTATGCTATCTCTTATGGTCTTGCAACCATAAATGGAATCTCCCTGAGGAACAAATTCAACTAATATTTTAATAGGTACATAATCCGAAGCAATAAATACACGATTTCCCTTTTCCACAAATTTCATCATCCTTTTAATATCTGCTGAATCGGGCTGATATTCGAAACCAATGTAAATCAGATTTCCGTTAGAGCGGTTGGTATCGAGCAAATGATAATTCCGATTGTAGAGAATTGTAAGCGGAAATTCCTGTTGTTTAAGAACCGTGTAGAACAGTTTTAATCCATATGGCTGTTCACTGTTCCTCGAATAGTTTTCATTCCAGTTGTACTTTGGTGAAATGTTGGATCTAATAAAAATGAACGCTGCAATACTAATTATTATTACCGCAATAAAAACAATTATTGGCACACTTTTTTTATCCATTTGGATTCAGCTGATCTTGTATTGCTTTATACAATGGTTCTGCCTGGTAATACTGATTCTCTCCCAGCACATGTTCACCGTACCAGAAAGATTCAAAACTAATGACAATCTCTCTGAAACGATCGGCCAGTAGTTTATCCCTGATTTCAAGGTGATACTCCCAGTTCGTTTTTTCTTTGGCCCAGGTTATCTTTCCTTTCTGCGAAAGAAGTTTAACTACTATTAAAAAATTCAGACGCAGAGCCAACCTGTAATTATTCGTCCGCAGCGCTTCCTGAAGCAAACTGTCAAGGTCAACTTCATGTACATTCTCCTCTATCTCTTTAACGGAATCAAGACTAAGCGGTTTAATAGCTATTTCAGGCTTCTTCCGGGTGCTCCGCGCCAAAACAACAATAACTATTATAAGTATAACAATCACTGCAGCATACATAAAATACTTTAAATCTGTAAAATATTGTTTTGTGGCTTCGCTTGTATATTCTTCTTTTGAGGTCTGCGGCTCTTTCTTCTTTGGTTCTTCTTTTTTAAAATTTTCAGTATAATCAACGCCAGAAACTATTTCTTTCCATTGTTCCTTTTTAAGCGTGAGTGTTGTAT
>JAEUTM010000250.1 GCA_016788025.1 Bacteroidia bacterium | reverse complement strand
AAGTTCCGGACGCTGTCAGAACTGGATTTTTAAAATCCAGATCATGAATTTTCATTTTTAAATTTACCATTTCAGATCATTTACATTAAACACCGGACCATCAGTGCATACACATTTGTGTCCTGTCTTAGTATCTTCCACACAACACAGGCAAACACCAAATCCGCAGGCCATCATATTCTCAAGTGAAACTTCACAACAGATATTCTTTTCAATTGCTTTTCGACCAATAGCCTTCATCATCAAATCAGGACCACAGGTATATATTTTGTCGAACCGATCCAATTCGTCAACGAATACAGGATGATTAGTAACGTACCCCTTCTCACCTAAAGAGCCGTCCTCGGTTGTAAATAAGAAGTCTCCATACGGTCTGTATGAGGAAATATCAATATGGTCGGATGCCGATCTGGCACCGATCAGTATTGTAACATTCTTGGGATCTAGGCCGCTTGTTTTTGCAAGGAAGAGCATAGGAGCAACACCACTTCCTCCTCCGATAAGCAAAATACGATCGGAATCTTCAGGTAGTGTAAATGATTTTCCCAACGGAAAAATGGCGTTTATCTTTTGTCCCACGCGTGACTCTGTCAGTTTCCTTGATCCTCTGCCCAATATTTTTACTAATAAGGAAATGGTCTGGCTTTCATAATCAACATCTAAAACTGAAAAAGGCCTGCGAAGAAAAATCTCGTTCGCCTCCTTTATTTCGACATTGATAAACTGACCAGGGAAAATACCAGATATTGGCTCAGAAGATTGAAGTACTAGTTGGAAATTGTCATTATTAAGCTGCTTATTTTCAAGCAACAAGAAATCAGATACCGTCTTTTTCATGCATATGAATTTGCCGGCAAAGATATTTAAAAAACTTATCGGGAAGGATGATAAACTTTAAAAGTTTGGTCTTTAAAAAAAACAATAAGGCGTTCGATAGGCTTCTCCGAACTAAAAAATTGATCCTGAAGCTCATTTTCGGCAATTCTTTTTTCAACCGGAGGAATAGGATTAACAACCTCTTTTACTTCGGCAGGAGCATCGTCAGCACTGCGCTTTTCTTCCTGCTTTTCGGGTTTAGGAGGCGCCTGAGAAACGACAGGCTCTGTCAACTGATCAAATAAAGTTCTGCTTTTAGCCGGTGATTCAAGCATATTACCAACTCCAAGCAAGAGCCACTTAGCATTTAGATCCGGATAAATCTGGAGTAACTTCTCAATGAACTGAAAACTGGGCTTATTTCTGGCTTTTAAGACATGCGTCACATTTGACCTCTGCACACCAATTGAATCTGCAAGTTCAGAAGGAGAAATCCCCTTAAATTCCATGAATTTTCTAATTCTGTCTTCCATTCTAAATGTAAATTAGATAATGTACAAATGTAATGAATTGATTTAAATTTTTAGTTTAATATTGTCAATTACACTCAATTACATTTGTATACTAATGTGATAAAATCAATATTTATCCCACATAAACAATTAACAAACAACTTTACATAGAAACCATAAAATACTCATTAATAAGTAAATAAATAGAGACTATAACAAATAAATACTCAAAATTCAGTAAAATGAACAAATGTTTAAACTAAAGACATAGATATTTCATGTAATAATTAGATAATGAATACTTTATCTGTAATATAGTTCATGAATAATTACTAGATTTATAGGATTAGTAATGTTAATCATTACTTGATGATTTGTTCAGAATTTGTCAAATAATTCCTGAATACATTTGTGAAAATGCATTGATCATTTCAAAATGTAAACTTTTAAATTGTATATTCACTATTGCTATTTGTAAATTAACAATTTTACATGTAAAACGATGCGCTTTCTTGAATCATCTAAAAAAAGGAAATGGAAATCCACATCAAAATTTTGATTAGGCACTAAGCAACACGGAACGAAAAGCAAAGTGGCAAATGCCTCTTCCCTTCTCTCAGGTTCCAGAATCTGTCTGGACAGAATTATTTTTGCCAGTTTTATTTTAAGGCATAATTTCGGGGATATTCACGTACAATCTCCCGCAAGTACATAAATATCGAATTCTGGAACAGCTTAAACCGCAAAAAACAAGGCACAATAAACTAAATTACAAACAATTAAACATCAAAAACCAGTTTCATTTCAATATACAAACTGGAAGAAATCAGGCCATTCGGATATAAAACCGACTAAAAACAAGGCATCGCCATGTGAATGCCCGGTAAAATGATTAATTTTCTGTTCTGAATAAAACCAACGAATTTATGAGAGGCATTCCTTCATCTTTTTTAATTATTTTTTTCATTGCAATATTTTTGACGGAACTCATCTCCTATTTTGGCTTCCGAATCCTGATCAGTCATTTAGCCCAAAAAGCAAGAACATATTTTGGCATCTTTTATGCCCTGATTAGTCTGTCGGTTATTGCCGTTTTTTTCTATGCATTTTCCAATCCTGAAGTTCTCAGGCACAGCCGTGACTACACTTTTTTCTTTGTGGTAATTTCGTTGGGATTTCTCAATCTGATTCCTAAAACAGTTTTTGCCCTGATGACTTTGCTTTCCTTTATTCTTCGGGGGCTAGGCAATAAAAGATGGCAACTGATTGCATTATCCGGATCATTGCTCGTAAGTACCGGAATTTTCGGAACAATAGCTCATGGCATTTGGTTTGGGCGACAAACGATTCGTACTGAACACCAGAATTTATACTTCCGGGATTTGCCGCCGGAACTTGACGGACTCAAGATTGTTCAACTTTCAGATATACACCTTGGCAGCTATGGAAAGAATCATCGAACAATAAAAAAAACAGTTGAAGCTATTGAGCAGATTCAACCGGATATTATCCTTTTTACCGGAGATATTGTCAATAATTTTGCAGAAGAGATCGACGGTTTTGAACCTTTTTTCAAACAGCTTCAGGCAAAATACGGAAAATTTGGTATCGTAGGAAACCACGATTACGGCGATTATTCGACTTGGCCGGACTCTATCAGCAAACACCAGAATCTCATTGGTATTCATAAAGGTTTGACTGATTCTGGATTCAGGTTGTTGCTCAATCAGTGGGAGAAAGTTGAAATAAAAGATACTTCCGTTTGTATCATTGGCGTTGAGAACTGGGGACATGCACCGTTTCCGCAATATGCCCGGTTAGACCTGGCAATGAATAATATACCGGAAAATTCATTTAAGATATTGATGACACATGATCCGGCGCACTGGGAGGCCAAGGTTGTTCCGGAGACAAATATTCCTTTAACGCTTTCGGGACATACGCATGGCGCCCAATTCGGGATAAAAATTGCAGGAATCGAGTTTAGCCCGATTCGTTTCATCCAGAAAAACTGGGGAGGACTTTATCAATCAGAAAATCAA
>JAEUTM010000248.1 GCA_016788025.1 Bacteroidia bacterium | reverse complement strand
CAGAAGGTTTTTTCGCGTAGTTAAGGTACTTACCACATTTTTCACAGTAGAAGTCCCGAAATTTATCATAGTCCAGTACCTGGAAGCTGATATTACAAGGACCAATAAACATGGGACACCATTTTTCAGTTCCGATACGTTTATAAATTTCTTTCAGGAAATCATAGTACGAAGTATCGCCCGTCTCCTGGTAATTTACGTAAAGAATTTTGGCAAGTAGGATAAGACCCTCGGGGTTGTTAAGGTTCTTGTCATAATCAGGCCACAATAATTCTGTTGCCCAATCGGCACGCGAGTGATAAATATAATAGTAGGCAATTTTATTTTTCTCAGAAAGGCTTAAGGGCTTCTGACTAAAGGCGGCATGGATTTTGCCCAGGCAAACGCTGTGAAGCACCCTGTCTTTGGAAGGAATTTCTTCTTTGGTAAGACGACACACTTTAAACCAAAAATTTATTTCCAGTTGTTCCGTTAGTTTCAGTTCAACAGAATCACGACATAAGTTCCTTAGTTCGGAGAGATAAGAGTCTTGTTGTTCCTTATCAATCTCCACATTCATTTCTTTGCCATAAAGCTGAATGAGGTTCAGTGTAGTGTAATTTATAAAAAAAGACTTATGGTTGTTATTATAGAGAGCCACTGCATCCTCGTAAAGTTCTTTTGCCCTTGCCGAATTGTTAATAAGAGAGCTGTCGAGCTGAATGTTGTAGCGTAGTCTCACTGTATTGTAATCATTCAGCACTTTGGATTGACCCATAAAAAATTTCCGAAAAAATTCGGGTTTAATGGTTTTGGCTTTAATGTATTTAAAAGCAGCTCCCATCAAAAGGCCCATGGAATCCAAGGGATTTTTCAATAGATCAGCTTTTGTAGAGTCTTTTAAAAGCTCGACAATTCGTAGTTTCTTTTCCTTTATTTTTGAATCCAAATAGCGTTCCGCATTTTTCTCTGTAATAAGTTCCCGGGCCCTCATGCGGATGTGTGCAACGCGCTGCTCGCTCAGGAAAGTCTCGGCCTTCTTTTGTTTGATAGTGTCCTCAAACAATTGTTTTACCTTTTCTTTAGGTAGGTTCCTGAACTCTTTTAACTGTTCTTTGGATTGTACCTGTTTTTCGAAGAGTTCCCAATTCTCCTCCGTAATAATAACTGTATTTAATTTTTCTTTTTGGTTTTTAGCGAGAGCATCTACAATCTGTTTCGCCCGCTTTTCTTGTATAGCTTTGTTAGCGTTTTCTGAGCCTTCCACAGAAGAATAAGCGTGGATAATTACACTGTCTGCCGTAAAACTTTCACTCAATAAAGAATCTGTCAATGGTTTAATGTCTTTCATGTTGTATTCCGTCTTCCCTTTCTGAAATGGAATTTTAAAACGAACATTCTTAAAATCTTGTTTTATTTCAAATCCCGCCTGGAGTGAATCGGGATACAATGGAAGTTTGTAGAAACGTTCAAGTGTATCACCGCAGTAGCCACTAAAACGCAAAACACGACAAACCCGTTTTTTCTGAATGAGGACCAGATTAAGCTCTGCGTAGGAATTAAAGTTCTTTGGTATTTTTCCCAAAACCAACTGGTATTTTTTAACCTTGCCAGCTTCTATCTTTTCAATGACCTTTTTCCTTTTGCTTCCCGCCCGAAATCCTTTGATAGCCTTTTTCTTGTATATAGGCTTCAGGACTTTGCCGCTAAACACACATTGCCCATTTCTTCGGGAAGGATCGGTATAGTACGCCGGATTTCCGCAATCGTAAGGATTGTAAGGAATGATCTCAACTGCCAGACCATCTTTCCTTTTTTTAAGCAAATCAAGTATCGTGTAATAATCGTAGGAACTAAAAATAACCTTGCCGTTTTTTGCTTCAATACGCGATAGGCCAAACTGAAAGCCATTGCTGAAACATGCGGTACAGGAGGATTCACTACGCGGAGTTTTTAATTTATGGGCGTGTTTTCCGTTGTGTATTTTCCTGTTGATACCGTCGAAACTATTTACAACCGGCTTTGGAACATAATCAGAGTAGGAGAAGAACTTTTTATTTTCATCAAAAGTGTATTTGTACAGGATATTTGCAAATTTCTGAACACTATAGATGCGTCCAAGTTTTGGATCAGCCCAAATCGCCACACCTGTGGAGTTATAATCCTGGTAAATAATATT
>JAEUTM010000220.1 GCA_016788025.1 Bacteroidia bacterium | reverse complement strand
AACTATTACTGACGATAAAATTTCGGCCATATTAAAAGTTGAAAAAAACAAACTGTTTAAAATCGATTCGATCAAAGTAGTTGGAAGCGCCAGAGTTAACGACGGTTTTTTAAACCGATATCTTGCAATAAAGGAGAATATGCTCTACAATGAATCCGTATTCAAAAATATTTCTCAGAGAATCCGTCAGCTTCCTTTTGTAAGTGAAACCCAGGGGCAGCGGGTTCAACTGACACAGCGAACTAATAAACTCATTTTATTTCTCGATAAAAAAGACGCGTCTCAGTTTGATGGGATCATAGGCTTGTTACCAGATGCTACTACAAAAAAAACAGTTATTACCGGTGACGTAAAAATAAAGTTGGTGAATGGCATTTTTCACAATGGAGAGACTTTCGATATAGAGTGGCGGAGGCTTAAGTCACAGACACAGGATTTCAGCGGTCATGTTACTTATCCTTTTTTATTCGGGGCACCAATTGGCGTTGATTATGCGCTTAAAATTTATCAGCGCGACACAACCTTTATTGACATCAATAATAATATTGGCTTGCAATATTACTTTAATGGTCTCAATAACTTTAAAGTTTTCTACAAGCAACGTAATTCCAACCTGGTGTCGACAAATGGGCTCGAATTTGTGAGCACACTGCCCGACTATGCTGACATACAGACCCAGTCGTACGGAGCGGGTATTTCTATAGAAAAACTCGATTACCGTTTTAATCCGAGAAGAGGATATGCCCTGGTGCTAAATGGACAAACAGGTACCCGGACAATTAAAAAAAATCCAAAGGTCAATCCTGAAGTTTATGAGGATTTGTTATTAAAATCTACCCAATATCAAGCTGATGGGTTAATGGCTTTTTACATTAATCTTGTCGGCAATAATGTCATTAAATTAGGTATTCAGGGAGCTAGTATTTTCGGGAACTCTACAATTTTTAAAAACGAGCTTTTCAGGATTGGCGGCCTAAAAACATTAAGAGGTTTTGACGAAGAAAGTATCTTTGCTTCAAGTTATGTAATCCCAACCCTGGAATATCGATTTCTGTTTTCTCAAAATTCAAATATTCTGTTATTTGCGGAAGGGGCCTGGTATGAGAACAACAGCAATGGACAATACAATACCGACATGCCGGTTAGCGTTGGTGCAGGTGTTAACTTTGATACAAAAGCAGGTATACTAACATTAAATTATGCCCTGGGAAACCAAAAAGGAAATGGTTTTGACTTGCGTAACGGAAAGATCCACTTCGGATTAACAGCTCTCTTTTAACATCATAAAAGGACTATATTTGTATAAACGATATTCTTTCTCATGAAAAGAGCGCTCCTTCTATCACTGCTAGTTCTAAACTTTATAGCCGGAAAATCTCAGGTATTTCAAAGTTATAACATCAACATGATTAGCCATATCACACCAAACATGGGCGATATGGCAACCGATGGCCGTCAATATTCCGGCTGCTGGGGTTGGTACCAGGCTTCTAAAAACAAGGAATACGCAATCTCAGGAACCAGCAATGGCACCTATTTTATTGATGTAACCGTTCCCTCATCCCCAACGGTGTCGGCTTTCGTACAGGGTATGCAACAAAGCACTTACAGAGAGATGAAAACATACCAGAATTATTGTTATATAGTAAGTGATGAAAGCGGAAATGTAAAATTTCAAATTGTTGACATGCAATACCTGCCAGACAGTATTCATATAGTTTACAACGATTCTACATATTTTAAAAGGGGCCATACTATCTGGATAGACCAGGACAAAATGTACATTGGAGCGATGCTGGATGACACGCTTGGATTTTCACCAATGGCAATATTTAGCCTTGCTACACCAACAGCTCCGGTGCTACTAAGAAAATTACAACAAGACATCCCATCCATTGATTATGTACACGACATGTACGTGAGAAATGATACAATATATGCATCCTGCGCTTACCAGGGATTGTATGTGTTTAAGTACAATAACGCAACCAATACGATTACTCAACTGGGATCCTATAAAGATTATCAATCGCATGGGTTTAACCATTCAAGTTTCCTCACGCAGGATGGGAAACATCTTATTTTTTGCGATGAAGTACCCGGAGGTTTACCGGTACATTTCGTAAACGTTCAAAACCTCGGGAATATACAACCAGTGCAGGATTTTCACCCCATGCCTAAGACCACACCTCATAATCCCTTTATCAAAGGAAATTTTGCAATTGTTTCTTCCTACCAGGATGGTTTATTTATCTATGACATTTCACAACCCAACAGCATTAGTCTGGCGGGGTATTTTGATACATTTCCACAAGGCGGAGTAAGTTGGGGGAATGACTATGGAACCAGCGATTACCGTGGAAACTGGGGTGCTTACCCATTTCTTCCGAGTGGTATTGTTATTGCAAATGATATGCAAAACGGAACCTTTATTCTGGATGCCACAAGTGCTTACACGACCAGTGTGAAAAATCCGGTTGGTTTGGCAGAACAGCCACAGCGTGAAACGGATCTGGTTATTTTTCCGAACCCGGTTTCCAGTTATGCAAACGTTTACTTCGGTTCACAGTTAACCAGTGTTATAGAAATAACTAATATACTAGGACAATGCGTTTTCGAAAAAGAGTTTATTGGGAACATCAACGCAAGCCTCGACCTACGCTCCCTGGAAAATGGCACTTACACAATTGCGGTGCGTGAAAACAATCGGACAAAAATCAAAAAACTAATTGTAAATCACTGATGAAGACAAAAAATTTATTTCTTTTTCTGGTCATTTTTTCCGTTCAGATCACCAGGTCTCAAACGTATGCTGCTTCAAACTTTACAATGATAGCGAACATTGATCCCGAACCCACATTTAGTACTGAGAATGAAAAATACTCTGGTTGCTGGGGTTGGGTTCAAAAGACAAAGAACAAAGAGTACGCAATTGCCTGTTCTCATACCGGAACATATTGGGTTGACATCACCAATCCCTCTACTCCGACTGTTTGCGCTTACAGAGCTGGTGCCCTGGGTGACTGCACATGGAGAGAGGCTAAAACTTACCAGAACTATTGTTATGTCATCAGCGATGATATGGGCAACAATAGCTTTCAGATTTTCGATATGCAATATCTTCCAGACAGTGTGCATAAGGTATACGATGGCACTTCTTTATTTAAAAGAGGTCATACGCTTTATGTTGACGGCGATAAACTTTATATAGGGTCAGTAACATATAGTAACAACACATACTCAAGCATGGATGTATATGGGCTTAGTAACCCGGCCAGTCCGGTTTTTATCAGATCGTTAACGCAGGACTTCCCCTCTGTTACAGGAGTGCATGACATGTATGTGAGACACGATACGGTCTACGCTTCCTGCCAGTTTCAAGGTCTTTACGTCTTTAAACTCACAACCATAAACACTTTTACTCTTTTAGGATCATTAACCTCTTATCAATTTTCAGGATACAATCACAGTAGTGCATTAACTCCTG
>JAEUTM010000215.1 GCA_016788025.1 Bacteroidia bacterium | reverse complement strand
TGATGTTGTACCTCCGTGCCCTGCAAAATAGGGCATGTTCGCCTGGCGGTAACCGTACTCTAGTCTGAAGGTTGTGTACTCGTTGGGCATGTAATCAAATGTGATGGTTCCCTGCTGAATGTTTAAAGGTTTGGATGGGTTTTGTGCCAGCTCATCGGTAAAGGCATTCGGTGCCACGGGCGAGGGCGAAAAAGCAAGATAAGCGCCTCCATTGGATACTATGTCAGCACGAAGCGTTACCGCGAATTTGTTTTTTGAAAACCAGATCCTGTTACAGAGAGAAGTACCATACATAAAATGATCCTGGGGGCTGATACTATCTCCCTTATCGCGGCCGTTCTCAAATCCATAATGCGAATTAAGACTGAGCGCCATCTGGGAAATTCCATTTGACTGAGGTCTTTTATAATAACGGGCAACAATACTGTTGTCGTGGTGGAAACGAACGCGTCGCGATTGACGCCCCAATGTATCAGGATTCCTCGTATCATGCCCATAATAAAAATTAGCTACCAATTGCAGGTTTTCATTCGGACGCCAGTAGGTGGAGCTTCCCGCGCCGGGTGAATTGCTGAAGCTGCTGTAAGATTGCCAACCATTGAGCAACCAAAACTCCTGCTTGAATTTTTTCGTGGGGTACACTTGTAAACGGGCGCCCTGAAAATAAAAAGGCGTGAACTCGCACACAAGGCTCCGTTGGAAACACCAGTTATCCTGCACCATATAACTCTCCAATCCCATGTAACTCATAAAAATTCCTGCTTCAATGTTTATACCATACCATTTGTTTATATGGTAACCGGCAGCGACTTCGCGCAAAAATTTTAAATTGTTTGTTCCTGTGTTTCTGCCGCGATAAACGCTTTCGTCAAGTTCCTGCACAATATGCTGCATGGCGCCGTATTGCAGAAGAACGCGCCCTGTCATGTTTTTATATGCGGCATCCACGCCAACACTGGCCAGGTTGATCTGAATTTCATTGTGCCTGCCAATAGTGGAGGAAATGGTGTTGGTATTATCAATGGGATTATTGAAGCTGTAGTTGTAAGCAGCATCCAGATACGCGGAGCCGGTTACGATGACTTGATCCGTTTTTTTGTCTTTAAGCGCCAGGATGGGATTAACAACGCGGCTTTGCCCATTGATCCATGAAAGATCCATACCATCAAATGGAATTTTGACCGCGCTGTCGTTCTGCCCGGTTAAGGAGCAACAATACAACAGCGCGGGTATGAGAATTCGCTTCATGATTTTTTGCCATAAATATAGATATTAGGATTCTCATACATCGTATTCACTTTCTTCTGGCAAAAAGAAATAACGCCTGGTCAGGCTGAAGGAGAATCACAGTCTGAACAGAACAGCAAAAATGATCCGGTCTTCAAATTTAACCAGGTCAGGCCGCCAGTTGGGATCGGGAGCAGAGGTGCTGTATCCTGTTTGAGAAGTCACACCGCCGTGTCCGGCAAAATAAGGAACAGAAGCCTGGCGGTGCACGTATTCCAAACGGAAAGCGATGTGTTCATTTGGGAGCCATTCAATATTGGCAGAATAATCAAATCCTTCAAAGGGATCGCCGGGATTAGCGCTGTAAGGATAAGCGCCAGCTGTTGTTGTTGGATTAGTGGGATTTGGCAGTGGACTGGCCTGGCCGGTTGGATATAATACCAGGTATCGTCCTGGATTGTTCATGTAGCCACCTCCAAAAGTAAATGCGAATTTGTTTTTGTAGAACCACATGCGGTTATAAAACATCACAGAGAAAAAATATTGTGCGGGTCCTTGCAAAGAATCTCCGTCTTTAAAACCATTTACGCCGCCACCTTTTTCAAAACCAATATCAGAGGTAAGGGAAAAAGCCATCTTGCTAATGCTTTTTGATTTTGGGCGGTTAACATAACGCACCAACAAACTATTGTCGGAATGAAAACGTTTCCTGTCTGGGATTGCCGCGGCATCTGCCCCGTAATAGTTATTTGTTAAGAGTTTTATATTTTCATTCGGGCACCAGGTGATGTTTCCACCCACACCGGGTTGTTTGTTGTACATGCCATAACTCTGCCAGCCATTGATGATCCAGGGTTCTATTTTTAGTTTTTTAGTCGGGAAGATCTGTACACGCAGCCCGTTAAAAAACCAGGGTGTATTGTCTGAGGTAAAAGAGGCCTGGTATTCCCAGTTCTCTACCTGGTAATAAGAGTTCAAACCAATGTAAGACATAAACATCCCCGCATCGATGTTAATGCCATACCATTTATTGATATGATAACCTGCGTTGGCTTCTGCTAAATATCGGTAAGCGTCCGCTAACTGGTATTGCCCGCGGTAAGGACTGTAATCATTTCTCGGGATGACCGTAGAACGTGTGCCAAATTGTGTGACGATGTGCGCCCTGGCTCCTTTGTAATAAAAGTCACCGCCAAGATGCGCTGCGGAGACCTGCATTTCATTATTTCTCGCCAGTGCCGTGGAACCAACCACGGTATTATCGATGGGATCGTTGTAAGAGTGTGTGTAATTGGCATCCAGCATCACCACCGGCGTAAAAAATTTTCCCGCGCCGGTTGGCGTAGTTCTTCGGTCACCGCCGTTCCACCAGCTGCAATCCATGCCTTCCAATGGTTCGCCTTTTTGCTGGTTAAGAGAATCTTCCTGGGATTTTAGATTGTAGAACGTAATTATTGACAAGGCAAGTAGTAGATTTTTCATGTTATTCTGATTTTGTGCTTAATTCAAATAGGCGATTTAATTTGTACATGTTGTGGTTGTAATCATATTCTGATAGTTCTAAGTCGTTTTTGAAATAAATTTCCAGGAACTCGGTAAAACGCTTGTTGTTTTGAAAACAAGTCTCCAGGTTTAGAATGCTGAGAGGCAGGATGGGAGAACCTGCCTTTTCGCTAAAAAAATAAAAGACTGCGACTTGCCGGTATTTGGCTTCGCCGACTTTCAACTCTTGTTTGTACAGAAGGATCTCTTCAGAGGGATTTAACAGGATATATTTCTGATGCTTAAAATACCTGTAAACCACGCCTTGATTGTCTTTGTATCCAAAAACAGAATCCTTTGAGAGAACAATACGACTGGTTTTTGTTTTTACTGTGATATAGGATTTATTAAAAAGTTCATGGAGCTTTATTCTGAATGGGTTTTGTTTAGTGCTCTCATAAGAAAGTCTGCCCTGAATAAAATCGTTGGCGGTGGCATAAATTCCCAGGGCTCTTTGAGCGGAGAGCTTAATGAAAAGAATAAACAATATGTTGAATAAGATCAGTCTCATTAAGGTGCAGTTATCAGTTGTATACCTTCATTTGTCCGGAAAGTAAGGGCAATAGTATTCCCTTCCGGATTTTCGGCAAAATTGTTTTCATTGTATTTTGTATAATTGTTCCGGCCCCTTCGAGAACCTCAGGGGCCTGGTTCGTTAATAAATCCTTTTCAAGTTCAATTTTTTTGGTTGCTGAATTACCAGTGGAAACTTCTCCACCTTCACAGAACTGCTGTCCAGTCCAAAAGCCTTGGCTTCACTGAGACTAAACTTTTTAATGAAGAAATACAGCTTCAACACAATCTTCTCAAAAAAGGGCAGGTCATTCTCAAACGATAAAAACTTTTCCAGCACCACAAACTTAAAATCGCCAATCACGTTGTTTTTGTTCAACGATTCGTAACGACTGGTAAGATCCACTTCGCCGTTCTTCACCATATCTTCAACCACTTTGTGGAACATTAAATTGATCCTCGGCGCCACGCGAAATCCTAACCTAAAATCAATCCGGATAATATCATTTGCGGCAATGTGCGTCACCTTATAATCCATGCGGTAAGGCTCATTTACAACGTCCACATGCACAAACCAATACACATCCGCTTTTTTTGGTCTCTTCTGTAAAATTGAATAAATCACTTTGGATTCAATCTCGTCGGGCTGGTTGGCACTGGTCATATATACCAGGTGGGTAGCATATTTGTTGAGTGACTCATCATTGCTCAAATCAATCAATAATTGTTTATGCAGATCAAATTTTACCATGTCGGCATACCTTCTCCTGATCTTCTTAGAAAGATGCCAGTCGGCCATCACAGAGATCAACACCAGGGCAATCAATAAGGTAATCCATCCACCGTGACTGAATTTACTGAGGTTTGCATAGAGGAAAGAAAACTCAATAACTAAATACATCCCCACGATAAAATAAATCAGGTATTTGTTGTAGCGTTTCATGTGCATGTAAAAATTCAGTAGGGTAGTGGTCATTAACATACACAGAATGATTGCCATACCGTAAGCTGCTTCCATGTTTGCCGATTCACGGAAATAAAGAACCACCAGCACGCAGCCCGAAAGCAAGAGCCAGTTTAAGGAGGGAATGTATAACTGTCCCCTTAACTCTGAAGGATATTTTACCGAAACCTTCGGCCAGAGGTTTAAACGCATGGCTTCGTTAATGAGAGTGAAAGAACCCGAGATCAAAGCCTGCGAAGCAATGATAGCCGCCGTGGTTGCGATGAT